>JBFYTD010000223.1:0-4772 GCA_041300885.1 Anaerolineae bacterium
TCCTCACCAACGTCACCATGGGCAACAACCAGGCCGGGGCGGCCGGCAGCGCCATCTACGAAGACTCGCCACAGACGCCCGGACAGCCAGGCCTGGTGCAGATCGTCAACAGCGTCATCTTTGGCAGCGCTGTGAACTGCGATGGCGGGCTCTTCCAATCGCTGGGGCACAACCTCAGCCAGGGCAGGTGCGCTGCGCTCAGCGACCCCACCGACCGCGACAACTTTGGCGGCGACCTGCGCCTGGGCAACCTGGCCTTCAACGGCGGCGCGTTCCCCATGCGGACTCTCCTGCCCTTGAGCGGCAGCCCGGTGATCAATGCCGGCGATCCCGGCTCTTGCCCGGCGCAAGATCAACGCGGCGCCAACCGGGTTGGCGTGTGCGATATCGGCGCCGTCGAGTACGGCGCTGCGGCGCACAGAATGCACTTGCCGCTGGTCGTGCGCTGACCCGGCAGCCAGGAGACCCATCATGCTGCGCTTTTCCGCTGCCCTCAGCGTCGTCGCCATCCTCTTGACCAGCTGTTCGCGTGGGACAGGCTGATCGCCCGGCAGACCAGCCGGCAGTCGCTACGACGTGCAATGGGCTGCCGAGAGCGGCGTTGTACTGGTGACGATCACGCCTGGCGCGCAGTTGCAGGCGGACGATGGGGGGGGTGTTGGTGATTCAGCCCGGCGCTGGCCGATGAGGGTGGCGGGCACGGCTTTGGCCGGTTAGCCACCCTATGCTATAATCGCAGCCATGTCGACTGTGACTTCCTCAACTGGCCGGCGTCACCGCCGGTCGGTTGATTCTGAGATCATGCCCGCTGGCCGCGGCGTCTACCTGCTGGCGCTGGTGCTGCTCTCCCTGTTTGCCTGGGCGCCGCTGCTCTACCCCGGCTATCTCCAGGTCCATTCCGGCTTCCTGCCTGTCTTCAATCTGGCCGATCTGGCCGCGTCGTCCGACAAGCTGACGTGGCTGCCGTCCATCGGCGTGACGCCTGACCTGCTGCGCGGCGAGGGGCCGTTGGCCTATTGGCTGGCGCTGCCCCTGCGGCCGCTGGCCGGCGACGTGGGCGCGGTCAAGGGTGTCTTCGCCCTGAGCATCATCGCCGTCGGGCTGGGCGTCTATGCCTGGGCGCAGCGCGCGCTGGCCAGCTCAGACCACGAACCGGAGCTTATCGAGCGCGCCGGGCTGCTGGCTGCCATCGTCGCCATGCTCTGGCCGCCGCTGCTGGCCGCGGTCTACGTGCGCGGCGCGCTGGGCGAGGCGCTGTTCATGGCGTTGTTGCCGTGGGTGTTGTGGAGCGTGGCAGGTGGCAGGTGTCAAGTGTCAGGTGCCAAGTTTCAAGTGTCACGTGTCACGTATGCCGTCGTTGCAGGTGCGTTGGTGGCAGCGCTGTTCTGGACGCAGGCGGGGTTGGCGCTGTGGGCGACGGGGTTGCTGTTGGTGTGGGCGCTATGGCCAGGGGCCGCGTGGGCGCGTCGTGGCATCGCAGCCTTGGCGGTGACTGTAGGCGCGCTGCTGGGCGGCGGGCTGTTCACCCTGCTGCACGGCGGGCAAGGCGCGGCCGGTCCGGCGCTCGACGTGGCTGCGCACGCGGTCTATCCGTACCAACTCCTCTCCCCTGCCTGGGGCTTCGGCGTCAGCACGCCCGGCTGGCAGGAGGGCCTGCCCTTACAGCTAGGCTTCGCTGCACTTGGACTAGCGGCTCTGACCCTCGTTCTCGGTTTTGGCAACCGCAATCGCCTTCAGCCCACCGCTCCCCGCCTTCCGCTCCCCGCTTTGGGCTTTGCCGCCATCGCCGCGCTGGTCCTCGTCCTGCTGACCACCACCCTGGCCCGCCCGCTGTGGCGCATCGAGCTGCTGGCCGCTACCCTGACCTATCCCTGGCAGCTTTACGCGCTGGTAGGGCCGCTGTTAGCGGTGCTGGCCGGCGCGCTGCTGGTCGTGGAGCGCAGGCTGACGGTGCTGCCCGTTTGGGCCGCGACCGTGGCGCTGGTAGTGCTCAGCAGCTACCCCTACCTCGCGCCCCGCTTCACCCAGGCGCTGCCTGACCCGGCCGCGCCGGCCATCTTCGGCGTGCAGCGGGTGACGCTGGTGATGGCAGCGGCCAGCACGGGCGAAGCGGGCTCGGTCGGAGACCGGCCCGAGCCTCGTGGGCAGGGTGAGGCGGGCTCGGTCGGAGATTGGGAACCATCCCGGAGGGACCGGCCCGAGCAAGCGGCAACTCCCTCTCCCTCGGAGGGAGAGGGTAGGGGTGAGGGAGAAGCGCTCACCGTCACCGTCGCCTGGCAGGCGCTGCAACCCGTGGACTTCGACTATAACCTCTTCATCCACGCCCTTGACGCAGCCGGCAACCGGGTGGCGCAGTGGGATGGGCAGCCGCTGCGCGACGGTGAGCCGCATCCCATGACCGCCTGGTCCGTGGGCGAAATCGTCAGCAACAGCTACCGGCTGGCGCTGGATCCGGCCGCTGCGCCGGTGCAGCGCGTCGACGTGGGGCTGTACAACTGGCAGACGGGGGAACGGCTGACGGTGAACGGGGACGACAAGGTGACGCTGGAGGTAGGGCCATGACACAAGGTCAACGGGATGCTTCGGCGGCCCTCAGCATGACAGGCGGCGAGCCAGGGGATGCTGCGGCGGCCCTCCACCAATCAACCAATCAACCAATCAACCAATCTTCGGAGCCCTCTGCCGGCAGGGCGGGCTGGGTGCATGTGCTGCTGGTGGTGCTGCTGTGCGCAATTGCGGCCGCGCCGCTACTCAAGCCGGGCTACTTCTGGGGCGCGCACGACGCGCGCCACGATGTCTACTTCATCTTCCAGTACCTGCGCGGCATCGAGGGCGGCGACTGGCTGGCCCGCTGGTCGCCCGACTTTTCCTGGGGCTACGGCTACCCGTTCTTCCTGATCTACGGACCGTTCACCTCCTTCATCGGCGCGCTGTTGGTCGGTTTTCTGGGTTTCGGCTACACGCAGGCGGTCGAAGTGCTGTTCGCGGCCGCGATCATCGCCTCCGGGCTGGCCATGTACGGCTACGTGCGCTCCTGGCTGGGCCGCAATGCCGCGCTGGTTGCGGCCGTGGCCTACGTCTTCCTGCCCTACCGGCTGGTGGAGATCTACGTGCGCGCCAGCCTGGCCGAATACGTCGCGCTCATGTGGCTGCCCCTGATCCTGTGGTCGGTGCGCGCCGCCTTCCAGGCAACTCGGCCCATTAACAATTCACAGTTCACCATTCACCATTCACCAATTCTGCCCCTTCTGGCCACCGCCCTCTCCTACGCCGGCCTGATGATCACCAGCAACCTGGTGGCGTTGATCTTCACACCGCTGCTGGCGCTGTACTGCTTGGTGCTGCTGCTCAACCGCATCAACGAGGAACAGCCGCTGCGCCTGCTGTCCAAGGAGTCCTTCCTCCCCTTCGTCGCCAATCTGATCCGGGTAGGCGCTGCGCCCGCGCTGGGCCTGCTGCTGGGACTCCTGCTCAGCGCCTTCTTCTGGATTCCCGCGCTAAGCGAGGGCGGGTTGGTCAACCAGGACCAGTGGTACGGCGGCTACTACAACCCGGAGCTGCACTTTGTCTACCCGCACCAGCTTGTCGAGCCGGGCTGGGGCTTCGGCATTAGCCAGCCGGGGCCAGATGACGCTCAGCAGGGTGCGCTGAGCTTCCAACTGGGGATCGTGCCGCTGACGCTGGCCATTCTCGCCCTGCTGGGCCTGCGGGCCATCCCGGCCGGCCGGCGGCGCGAGCTGGCCATGCTGCTGTTCTGGTTGTTATTAGCCATCTTCCTGATGCTGCCCATCTCCACCTGGGCCTGGCGCACCATCGGCTTCGTCAGCTTCGCCCAGTTCCCCTGGCGCTGGCTGATGATCGCAGCCCTGCCGCTGGCCGTGCTGGCCGGCAGCGCGGCGCTGCTGGGCGGGCGGCTCAGCCGCGCGGCCTACCCTGACGAAAGTCTCATTGCTCAGGCCGGTCTGCGCGCAGCCACCGAGCCCGCCCACGGCCTGCGCCAGCCAGGCTCGCCGGCCAACAACACGCTCAACCTTTCGACCGTGCTGCTGGCGCTGCTGCTTGTCCTAGGCAGCTACCCCTACCTGCGGGCCGAGACCATTGACCCCACGCCGCAACAGGGCCCGGTCAGCCCCGCCGCGCTGATGCGTTTCCAGCAGAGCAGCGACGAGATGACCGGCGCGCCGCAGTGGGTGGACCTGTCGCAGCGCCCTATGTGGTCGGACATGGCCGAGCTATATGTGCAGGCCGACGATCCACCCCTGCGCCCCGACGCCAGCAAGGCCGAGATCGACGCGGCCATCGCCCGCCAGCTTGCGGCCGTCACCAGCAAGGTGGACTACCGGCTGATGCCGCAAAACGAGACGCTGGCCGTGTGGAGCCAGGAACTGGGCGCGGCGCACGAGCGTCTGTGGGTACACGCCGGGGCGCCCAGCCAGCAGATCGTCTTCAACATCGCCTGGTTCCCTGGCTGGCGCGCCTACCTGCTCGAAAGCGAAGATGGCCCCATTGCGGCCGAGCTGCCGCTGGAGCGCGAGGACGGGCCGCTGGCGCGCATCGTAGTGCCCGTACCTGAAGGCGAGAACTACATCCTGCTGCGCTTCGAGGACACGCCCGTGCGCACGGTGGGCAAAGCCGTCACGGCGGTCGGGCTGGTTGGCTTGCTGTTGGTAGTCTTGCTGGCTTTGGTGTTCTGGCGCTGGCAACACAGGGACCGGTAAGCGGTAAACGGTGATCCGTAACCGGACGGTGCAGAGGTCCGACCGCCGCCGCTC
>JBFYTD010000224.1:0-4758 GCA_041300885.1 Anaerolineae bacterium
TTCTCTACTTGTTTACTCCGCTGGCGCCTCCGCAATAAACCCGCGCTGCATCATCCACTTGGTCAGATCGCGCGAGCGGCCGATCATGTCGCAGGCTTTGCGGTAGAGCTCATCGGCGTCGAAGCTGAGGCGGGCCAGACCCTGCTGCTGGGCCATCATGCCCACGGCCACGGCCTCGCGCGGGAAGACCTCCCACTCGTCCATGGTGGGCAGGATACGGTCGGCGCGCAGCTCGCCGGCCGCGTCGGCCAGCGCGTTGGCCGCGGCGATGCACATCTCGTCGGTGATGGTGCTGGCGCGCACGTCCAGCGTGCCGCGGAAGATGCCGGGGAAGCCCAGCGAGTTGTTGACCTGGTTGGGGAAGTCGGAGCGGCCGGTGGCGAAGACCCGCACGCCCGCCTCCTGCGCCTCCCAGGGCCACATCTCCGGCACCGGGTTGGCGCAGGCGAAGACGATGGCGTCCTCGGCCATCTTGTCCACCCACTCGACCTTGAGCGTGCCGGGGCCGGGGGTGCTCAGCGCGATGCAGACGTCGGTGTCCACCAACGCCTCGGCGATGCCGCCCACGCGGCCCTCGGCGTTGGTGGCGTAGCACAGGCGCCACTTGTCCACGAACTCAGCCTTGCGGCGGGCGATGTCCTCGCGCTCCGGGTGCAGAATGCCCTTGCTGTCGACCACGAAGCACTTCGTGGGGTCCGCTCCGGCCGCGAAGATCAGCCGCATGCAGGCCACGTTGCTGGCGCCGGAGCCGATGAAGGCAATCTTGACGTCCTCGATAGGCTTGCCGACCACCTTGAGCGCGTTGAGCAGGCCGGCCAGCGTGACGCAGGCCGTGCCTTGCTGATCGTCGTGCCAGATGGGGATCTCCGCCTTCTCACGCAGGGTGTCCAGGATACGGAAGCACTTGGGCTGGCTGATGTCCTCCAGGTTGACGCCGCCGAAGCTGGGCTGCAAGAGCAGCACCGTCTCGATGAAGCGGTCGGGGTCCTTGGTGTCCAGGCAGATGGGCACGGCATCCACGCCGCCCAGGTACTTGTAGAGCAGCGCCTTGCCCTCCATCACCGGCATGGCGGCCTTGGGGCCGATGTCGCCCAGCCCCAGCACGCGCGTGCCGTCGCTGATGACAGCCACGGTATTCCACTTGTTGGTGTGCTCGTAGACCAAATCGGGGTCGGCCTGAATGGCCTTGCAGGGTGCAGCCACCCCAGGTGTGTACCAGATGGCAAAATCATTGAAGTCGCGCACCGCACACTTGAGCACGACCTCCGTTTTGCCCCGGTAGTAGGGGTGGAGCAGCATGGCGTCGGCCGATGGTTTCTTGGCCTTAGCCAGCAACGCCTCAATATCACTGCTCTTGACTGGTTCTTTCACAGCGGGCATCGTTGCCTCCTGTAGCCAGCACACTCTGGCTACTGCGTGAATCTAGGTGGTGGGGCCAGCGCCGAGGCGCCAGCCGCAAGGGTCAATCGGCCCTTGCGGCGCCAGCCACCTACCTGCCGCCGCAGGCCCTGCTTAGACACGAGAGCCGCTGCTCTCGCCACCTATATCATACCACATTTTTGCCCCCCTGAATATGACCTAGCGCAGGAATCGGAGGAATTTTCGGGATCAGTTACGTTGAGGCGCCGTCGAAGAAGATCGCCAGCATCAACTGCACCGCCTCGTCTGAAGCGCCCATCTCCCCGGCGTGAGCGGAGTAGAAGAAGGGGTACATCATCCCCAGCAGTAGCCAGGTGGCCACTCCCGGATCCATCGGCCGCAGCTCACCGCGCTCGATGCCCGCCGCCAGCATGGCCTGGATCTGGCCGATGAACTTGGCGTGGTACAGCCGCGTGAACTCGGCCACGCCGTACTGGCTCAGATGATCCATCTCCTGGCTGGCCAGTCGAATGATCGCGCGCTGCTCCGGTGCCCACTGAAATATCTCCGTCACAAACTGCACCACCTGGGCGCGCACGGTGGGGGCTTGCTGCGCCTGCTGGATGGTCTGCTCCAGCCGGTCCAGGTTGTTGGTCAGGATGGCCAGAAAGAGGTCTTCTTTGTCCTTGAAGTGATAGTACAGCCCAGCCTTGGAGACGCCCACAGCCTCGGCGATCTCGCGCATGGACAGGCGGTGATACCCGCGATCGACAAACAGGCGGGTGGCCTCGTGCAAGATCTGCTGCCGGACGTCCTGCGGCTGGGCTGTCATCACGTTTGTCCTGTTTCGTTAGCCTACGTAGGCCTGGCCAATGAAATATGCCTGGATAGCGAACAGGAAAGCCAGGAAACTCATGGCAAAGGCCAGCCAGCCCTGGCGCGTGGGCGTTTTGGGCTGGAACCAGTAGTAGAGCAGGAAGAAGAAGAAGGCGCCCAGCCCGCCGACATAGTGAATGTAGAGCTGCAGGACGCCCAGGCCCTGGTCCAGCAGCTTGACGCCGATCAGAATCTGGACGATCAGCGCTACCTGGGCCAGGATCATGATCCAGTGGGCCAGCGGCGTGACGCCCAGGCGGCGCCAGGCCAACACTCCGGTCACAATGGTGGCGGCCAGCGTACTGACCATCACCAGGATGCCGATCACGACGTGAACTGTTGGAGGAATGAGGATGTTGTCTAGCATAGGTGTTAATCGAGTCCAGGAACGATGGATTGAGCGGTGACAGCGGGGCGACGTCCCTCGGCAAAGCCGCGGATGTCCACCCGCCGCAACAGCCAGATAGAGAGCAGCAGCCCGATAGCTTCGACCGCAAAGACCGCGCCATAGGCCAGCGCAATCTGGCCGCTGAGCGTATTGACCAGGTCACGCAGCACGCCGCCGGCTGCAATGCCCAGCCCGCGGCTGACCAACTGGATCACCGACCACAGGGCCAGATAACTGGCGGCCTTCTCGGCTGTGGTGACGGCCATCAAGAGGCTGACACCGCCCACGGTGAAGACGCCGAAGCCGATGCCAAAGAAGACCAGCACCGGCACCACCATGGTCAACGACTCGCGCACGGCCGCCACGCTCAGCAGCCCCACGGGAATGGCCAGTAGCAGCAGGCCCCAGGCTGTGGTGCTGACCTGCTGGTCCGGCCGGCGCTTGCGGGTCAGGCCGTAGGTCGCGATCATGCTGACCAGCACGCCGACGCCCCAATAGGCGTTGAAGCGTGTCGTCTCGCCGACGGAGAGGCCAAACACGTCGCCGCCGAAGGGCTCCAGCACGGCGTCCTGCATGAAGGCAAAGAAGGCCGACGCTGCCAGGAAGACGGCATAGCGGCGCGTGTGCGGGTCGGACCAGATGCCGGACAACGTGGCGCGCAGGGAAAGCGCCTGCTTTTCGCCCGCAGGCACAGGCGGCATGGCGCCGATGCGCCGCGCCCGCCGCTCTTCGCCCAGCACCGACACCAGCCAGAAGAAGGCGGCGCCGACCATGCCGAAGATCACCAGCCGCCAGAACAGCGCCTGGTCGTATTCGGGCATGATGCGGGCGAAGAGCACCGGCACGAAGGCGAAGCTGACCACCAGCATGAACTGCACGATGCTGACCGCCTGTCCACGGCGCTCATACGGCGCGCTGTCATGCACCAGCGCCAGGAAGGGCGCGCCGGAGATCGACGTGCCCGTGCCATAGAGCAGCAGGGAGGCGGTGGCCAGCAGCCAGCCCAGCCGCGCGTCCCCCTCGGCGATCAGGCCCACCGACAGCGGCAGCAGCGGCAGAGCCAGCAACATCATCAGCCGGCCCAGCCAGATGTAGGCCGTGCGCCGGCTGCCGCGGATCGGATGCGTGTCTGACTCGTGGCCGGCCCAGATGGCCAGCGGCGCCAGGAAATAGCGCGCGGCCAGCAGGAGGCTGACCGGCCAGGCTGCCACGCCCAGGTCGGTGATCATCACGCGGTTCCAGACGCCGCTCAGCAGCACGTCGGTCATCGACGAGCCAATATGGAAGGAACCGATCTTGAAGGAACGCAGCGCGCTGAAGCTGGGGCGGGCAGCGGCTGGCGTTTCCTGGAGAGTAGCGTCTTGTACAGTCATCGAAACATATCTCCGGTGCGATGATGTGGCAACTGAACGTTCTGCTCACTATATCACAATCGCGCGGGAGTTCAGAAGCGCAGACAACAATTGGCCGCAGATCAGACTTCGGAAGTCGCCACAACTTGTCGAAAGACGAAGTTCATCGCCGTGGGGCCAGATTTTCGCTTGACCGGCAACTTCCGAAGTCTTTGGGTCTGCGAGCGGCTAGAACCAGCCGCGGCCGGCGCCGGCCGACAGGAATGGCCAGGGAATGGCCAGGAACACCAGCACCAGGGCAATGGTGAAGAAGATCGCAGCCTGCTTGTGCTTGCCCGCGTCGCTGGCGGCTTTCTTGGAGCGGGCGCGGCCGATGTGGGCCACCACCACGGCGATGATCATGAGGAGGATGTGCTCGACGGCGAAGTAGCGTGTGGCGCTGTTGCCCATGGCCGCGCCCATGTCCTTGAATGCCCCGGTGGTGATGGGGCTGAGCACGAAGTAGAGCAGCAGGCCCAGCAGCAGGTTGAGGTCCATGGCCGAGGTGAAGCCCAGGCCCAGGCGGTCGTCCAGTTGCGCCCAGGGCTTGTTACCGCGCCAGCCCATGAAGGCGCGCACCACGGCGATGACGCCGACGATGACGATGGCCCAGCGGACCAGCGAGTGCAGTGTGAGAACGAGAGGGTACATGTGAAGCTCCTTGAATTAAGAGGTCCATGCGCCGGGTACTTCCAGTGCCCGGCGCATGAGTCGTAACGGTTTCAGGCTGGAATTGGCGCCGGC
>JBFYTD010000225.1:0-4748 GCA_041300885.1 Anaerolineae bacterium
TGATGGTGTCCTGGCGGCGAGCCCAGGAAGGCCGCCGCAGCGCCCGTATGCTTGTCAGCGTTAGTGACCGTAGCCGTCAGACTGCCGCCGAATTGCCACGCCGAAGCGCCACTCTCGAATCCCCAGTTCTGCACCACGTTGTCGGCCGGCGGCAGCACCACGTCGACAGCCGCATCCGGGTTCGGGGCGAACGCCGTGCTGGGCAGCGCCCCATAGCCGCTCTTGCTCCAACTGGCGCTGTAGCTGGCCGCCTCGGTCGCCACGTGCGCAGCAAAAGCGCCGTCGCCGTCGCTGGGGGCTGTGTGGAAGGCCGCTGGCGTTGTGGCCGTTGCCATCCCAGCCACCGGCGCCCCCCGATTGTCGGTAGTGCTGCCCGTCACGGCCCAGGTGTACAACGTGGTGGTGGCGTCAGCCGCGGCGGGCCAGGCCTCCAGGTTCTGCGCCCGGTCGCGCGCCCGCGATCTGAAGCGGTATTCGGATCCCACTGTGCCGCTGAACGGGGCCGAGGTCTCGGTCACGCCCATGCGCCAGTCGGTCCAGGCGCTGCTGCCGCCCTGGCGATACTGCACGTCGTAGCTCAAGATGCCGGAGCCGCCGGGGTCGCTGCCTCCCCAGCGCACCAGCAATCCGTCGCGGCTGAAGGCAGGTAGGGCGAAGACCGCCGTTTGCGGCGGGCTGGACTCTACCGTCGTCATGGCGTCATGCGTGGCCGGCCAGGCCTCCACGTTGCCCGCGTTGTCGCGCGCACGCGCCCGGAAGAAGTAGGCGCGCCCGCCGACGCCGGTGTAGCCGCCTGAGGTATCCGTGGTGTTGGTTTTCCAGTTCGTCCAGGTCCCGCCGGCCCCGTCCCTGATCTGCACGTCGAAGTCCTTGAGGCCCGATCCGCCCGTGTCGTTGCCTGTCCAGCGTACGGTGAACGTGGCCGGCGACTGGGCGGGCAGCGGCTGTACGCTCGACGTCGGAGCTTGGCCGTCCGTGCTGGCCCAGCCGGGGTTCCAGTCCGCGCCGTTGCCGCTCAGCCGGCTCGTGCTCCAAGGATTGGCGCTGTCCCAGGCGTCGAGATAGGCCGAGGTCCAGTACCATTGGCCCTGGTAGTAGACGAAGCTGATGCGGGTAAACGCGACGTAGCGGCCGTCAGGCGACCAACTGCCCACCCAGGCGTCGGTTTCGCTCTCCGGCGGATTGTAGACCTCGCGCTGGTTGCTGCCGTCGGCGTTCATGAGCCAGATCTCCTGCCAGCCGTCGCCGTTGCCGTCCGCGTCGTAGGCGATCTGGCTGCCGTCGGGCGACCAGGCCGGGTTTTCGCTGTAGGGCTGGTTCGATAGGGGCCGCTGGTTGCTGCCGTTCGCGTTCATGGTCCAAATGCGGTAGCTGCCCGACTCGCGGCGCACGAAGGCAATCTGGCTGCTATCGGGCGACCAGGCTGGCTGGCCGTCGTAGTCGCCGTGGGTGGTCAGGCGGGTCTGGCCGCTGCCGTCGGCGTTGGCAACGTAGATCTCGGCCTGGCCGTCGCGGTAGGCTTGGAAGGCGATGCGGCCGCCGTCGGGCGACCAGTCTGGATAGACGTCGTCGCCAGCGCTGCCTACGATCTGGGTCTGGCCGCCGCCGTCCGGGTTCATGGCGAACAGGTCGTAGCTGCCGTGGCGGTTGGAGGCGAATACGACGCGTGTGGCGCCGCGGTTCAGCCGCGGGTGGAGGTCCATGCTGCCGTGGTTGGAGATGTTGGCCTGGTTGGAGCCGTCTCCCCGCGCCGCATAGATCTCCCAGTCCTGCTCATTGCGGACCGATTGGAAGACCAGCTTGCTCCAGTTCACGTATGCCGGCGCGGTCAAGGCTGGCGCAACCTCCCCGTGGGGCGCGGCCCCTTGCCGTTGGGGCAGGTCGAAAGCGCCGTCGTAGGGCAGACGGCTGGGCGGCGGTTCCTGCGCCAGCGGCGCGGCCTGGGCAGACCCGTAGGCGTCGCCTGGCATCAGGAGCGTGACGATCAACAGGACGGCCAGGAGGGCAGAGAGCCCCCATGGCCTGCAGGTACGCGTGCGAGGCGAAAAGGGATAGGTGTTCATGGGGTTACTCCTGGACACCAAGCCCCTCAGACGCCTCTGCCAGCCCCTAAGGAGCTCAGTTCATGTAATGGTTCTTGGCTGTATGATACTGATCGACTAGCGGCGTGAAACGTGAAACGCAAGGCTGTTCACCAGGATGTTCTCACGCATCACGTTTCACGGGCGCAAGGTAACCGGTTCATCCTTGGACAGATTTCAGCTAATCTACTACGGCCGCCAACCCATCTTCTCGAAGAACCACACCGGCAGCACGGGCGCATCGACGATCTTGCGCACGTCGGAGCCGTCGGCGCGCATGGCGTAGATGGCCCAGCCGCCGCCGCGGTCGGAGCGGAAGGCGATCCACTGGCCGTCGGGCGACCAGACCGGCAGTCCATCGCTGGACGGGCTGTTGGTCAGCCGCACCTTGTTGCTGCCGTCGGCATTGATGCGGTAGATCTCGAAGTTGCCGTCGTCCTGCGAGATGTAGGCGATCTGCTGGCCGTTGGGGCTCCAGGCTGGCTGGCCGTCGCTGCCGCCGGTGGTCAGGCGGCGTTGTTCGCCCGTGTCGGGGTTGGTCTCATACAGGCCGCACGCGCCGCCGTAGCAGGCCCGATGCGCGATCCAGTTGCCGGTGGGTGACCAATCGCCGTACTCGCCCTCGGCGAGAAAGCGCAGGCCGCCGCCGTCGCTGTTGATGATATAAAGCTCGTTGTCGCCGGTGAGGACCATGCGGCTGCCGTCGGGCGAGAAGCTGGGGTAGGCCGCGTCAGCCGGGATCACCACACGCTCGCCTGTGTAGTCGGCGTTCATGATCCACACGCCGGCCTGCGCGCCGGCCGCGGGCGGCCAGGCGAAGTAGGCGATCTGGCGGTAGTTTGGCGAGTAGTCGACCTCGGTGCGCCACTCGAAGAGCATGCGCTTGGCGCTGCTGGCCAGGTTGACCTCCCACAGCTCCCAGCGGCCGGCGTCCATGTTGGCCACCGAGTAGATCAGCACGCCGCTCGGCCCGCCGGCGCTAACCGGCGCGCTGGCGGCCGGCGCAGCGGAGGTCGGACCTGGCGTCGGCGTGGGAGCAGGCGTGGGTGTAGGCGGCGGCTCGGGGATGTTCGCTGCCACCTCGATGGCCGCGGCGTCGCCCTCTACTGTCACCAGGCTGGCCGACAGCCAGCCCGGTTCGTCGCCGGCGAAGCAGCAGACCTCATACCATGAGCCGTCTTCGTTCTTGCCGGTGATGTCGAAGCTGTCGCCGCTGCTGGCCGAGGCAGTGACCGAAAAGTCAGTGCCCGGCCCGCCGCGCACGTTCATGTTGCGGCTGGCCACGGCCTGGGGCGTCTCTGGCTCTGGTTCTGGCGTGGCCGTAGGCGGCTCCGGCGTTGCCGTGGGCAGTTCAGGCGTCGGCGTTGGCGGCTTGGGGGTGGCCGTGGGCGGCTCCGGTGTGGCCGTCGGGGGCACAGGTGTCGCCGTGGGCGGCACTGGGGTTGACGTCGGCGGGACTGGAGTCGCGGTCGGCGCGGTCGTGGGCGCCTGAGCCTGCTCAGGCTGGGTGGGAGCCACAGCTACTTGCGTGGCAGGCTGTGCCTCTTCCTGGGGACAGCCGGCTAGCAGCAGCGCAGCTAAGAGCAGGATGGCTGCCAAAGTCCAGCGATGAGTTAGATGTCCCATGGTTTCCTCCTTGTCGGGACGGGATGAATAGGGTTGCCTCAGGTGTTACTGCCCTCGGATTGGCCATAGCAGGCGGTCTCCTGCTTCGACGTCCACCGAGCCATTGATGTTGCTCCACGGAGGCGGCGCGTCGATGGTAAAGTTGTAGCGACCAGGGTTGAGGCAGTACGGCACTTCGGCGCCGGGCGCTACGCGGAAGGTTTCTCGCCAGTTCCAACCGACCGCCTCAATAGTGAAAGTCAATTCCACACCCAGATAATTCTGAATCAAATAGCAGCCCAGGTTGGGTGGGATCTCCGACTCAGCCGTAGCTGTCGGGGCTGGCGCGCTCGGCGGGCTGGTGGGTTGAGGGCGTGGGGTGGGTGTAGGTGGCGGCTCGGGGATGTCAGCCGCCACCTCGATGGCCGCGGCGTCACCCTCCACCGTCACCAGGCTGGCCGATAGCCAGCCCTTCTCCTCATCCCCAAAGCAGCAGACCTGATACCACGAACCGTCTGGCGCCTTGCCGGTGATGTCGAAGCTGTCGCCGGATGTGGCTGAGCCAATGACGGGGTAGTCGGTGCCGGGGCCGCCGCGCACGTTCATGTTGCGGCTGGCCACCGCCTGCGGCTCGGCCGGCTCTGGCTCAGGCGTCGCTGTCGGCGGCTCCGGCGTGTCCGTGGGCGGCTCTGGAGTCGGCGTTGGCGGCCTGGGTGTGGGCGTTGGTGGCTCCGGCGTGGCCGTGGGCGGTTCAGACGTGGCCGTGGGCGGCTCTGGAGTCGGGGTAGGTGGCAACGGCGTGGCCGTGGCCGCAGGTGGTTGGGTTGAGGTTTCGATGGCCTCAGCCTGGGTGGGAACTGCGGCAACTTCGCTGGTCGGCGTGGCCTCATTGGAAGGACAGCCTGCCAGCAGGAGCGCCGCTACGACGATAACCAATACCAACAGCAACCGACGCGTAATGTGTCCCATCATTTCCTCCTTGTTCGACTGGGACGAACTATGGTTGAAGCCCTCGCTACGCGGCTCCCTAGTAGCCCGTGAGAAAACAAAAACCGGTCTTGG
>JBFYTD010000014.1:0-12495 GCA_041300885.1 Anaerolineae bacterium
GGATCCCTGCGGCCCCGGCAACCTGATCTGGAACTGCCGCTTCGACAGCTTCACCGGCTCGCCGCCAGAGCAAGTGCCGGCCGGCTGGTCGCCATTTGTAGTCTCTGGCTCCCTTACCTACATGCAGGACAGTGACACTTACTTCGGCGCACCATCGCTGCGCATGTGGTCCAGCGGCGGCACCTTCACGGCAGGCATCCTGACCCAGGTGGGCGACGTGCAGCCAGGTGCTACTTACGTTGCTTCATGGGGATGGGGTGGACCCAATGACCCGGACACTTTCGGTCGCAAGCTCGGCATCGATCCCACCGGGGGCGCCGATCCATTGTCGCCCAACGTGATCTGGGGCCCCCTGCACTATGGACCCGGCCGCATTCTGAACCGGCCCGGCCCATACACGCCGAGCAATCCCAACCTCGATGTGGCTGCAGTGGCCCAGGCATCTACCATCACCGTGTTCGTTTGGGTCGAGCATCCACGCTCTACCGGCGACAATCTGATTTTCATCGACCAGGTCGGCCTGCGACTGGATCCCAACGCCGCGCCGCCTGCGCCGACGGCTGCGCCGCCGACTGCCACAGCGCCGCCCATAGCCACCGCCGCGCGTGTGCAGGTTGCGCCCACCGCCACGCCCTCGCCGACGCTCACTCCGACGGACGAACCGACGGCCACGCCATCGCCCACGCCCACGAACACGCCGACGCCAACGGCCACGCCGACAGCCACACCTTCCCCGACTGCGACCCCCAGCCCGACGCTGACGCCGACCGCCTCGCCGACTCTGGCCGCGCGGCCGACCGCCACCGCGCAGCCGATGTACGTGGAGCTCAGCCGGGCCAGCCAGCGCCAGCCGGCGCTGCTGCTCTACAGCGGCTTTGGCTCGCTCGTGCTGGCAGCGGTAGCTGCTCTACTGCTTTGGCGGCTGCTGCGCGGGCGAGTGTGATTCTTGCTTGTTTCGGGTCGCGCAGCGAAGGGGTCTCGACACTTGCGCCTGCGCGCAGTGCAGGTGTACGGCGCAGACGCCTACTCGACAAGCGTGGGGTCGTCTGAGTCGCTCAGGATGTCCTCGTCGTCGTGCTCAGAGGCGGCCGGTTCGTCCGGACTGGCCGGCACAGCGCGCGGCTTGTAGCGCTTGGCGTCAACAATGCGCCACTGCTCGCCCTCCGGCAGCACGACCTTACGGCCGAAGATCAGATAGCCGGTGTGGGCCACCATGCGGTCGGCCGGGCGCAAGCGGTCGGCGTTAGGCTTGTAGGCGCGCAGCAGCAGCTCTTCGACCTCCACGTCGGCGAAGTTGTGGGCTTCCAACGCTCGCAGCAGTTCACTGACCTGGTTGGCAGTGGGCAGCAGCGCGCCGAAGAAGCCGCCCCCTTTGAGCGCCTGGCGCGCCGCCGCCAGGCAGCGCCACGGCTCCCGCATGTCCAGGAACAGCGCGTCCACGTTGCGCTCGTCGAAGCCTTCGGCCGCATCGCGCACCTTTAGATCGACATAATCGAGCAAGCGGAAACGGGCCAGGTTCTTGCCGGCCAGATCGCTCATGGCAGCCCGTTCTTCGTAGGTGAAGACGCGGCCGTGCGGCATGACCGCGCGGGCCAGGGCCAGGGTCAAGCCGCCGCTGCCCGTGCCGGCCTCGACCACGCGCCGGCCGGGGTAGAGGTTGAGGCGCTGGACGATGTGCGCAGCGTCCTTGGGGAAGATGATCTGGGTGGTGCGTTTGAGATAGCGGATCAGGTCGTGCGTCGAGGGCTCCAGCACCAGGTAGGCGTGGCCCAGCCGGGTGATGACCATACGGCCCAGCGGCTGGCCGATTAGCTCGTCGTGGCGGATAAAGCCGCGGTTGCTGTGCCACTGCTGGCCGCGCTGCAGCTTGATCAGCGTGCGCTTTTGATCCTCGGCGACCAGCATTACGGTGTCGCCCTCTTGGGCTACCGGCTCAGATACGCCAGTCTCTTCCACCAGGGCGGGCGCCTCAGGGGTGGGAGGGTCCATGGGGCTGAGTTCAGGATCGGAATGGGTGAGGTTCTGTTCAGTCATGGGCCGGATTATACACCCATCCGCTGCTGGCGCTACAAACGTGAGAAGGCAGGTGGATTTGACAGGTACGAACATCTGTGCTAAAATCCGCTCTAGTCGTCTGGCCTCAGGCCGCAGATGACCCTATCAGCCGTACGCCCGAGGACACGGGCACGGAACGCTTGGAAGGAGACACAGAAATGAAAGGCGACGGCAAAGATAAGGCCCTGGAAACCACCATGGCCAACCTCAAGAAGCGCTATGGTGAAGGCGCAATCATGAAGCTGGGAGAGGCCGCTGATATGCGGGTGGAGGCCATCCCCACCGGCGCGCTCTCCCTCGATTTGGCCTTGGGCGTGGGCGGCATTCCGCGCGGCCGCGTCACTGAGATCTACGGGCCGGAAAGCTCCGGCAAGACCACCATCTGCCTGCACGTCATCGCCGAGGCGCAGCGCATGGGCGGCACCTGTGCGTTTGTCGACGTCGAGCACGCCCTCGACCCGGACTACGCCCAGCGCATCGGCGTCAAGATCGACGACCTCTACGTCTCGCAGCCGGACACCGGCGAGCAGGCTCTGGAGATCGCCGAGGCATTGGTGCGCTCCGGCGCCATGGACGTGGTCGTGGTCGACTCGGTGGCTGCCTTGGTGCCGCGCGCTGAGATCGAAGGGGAGATGGGTGACAGCCACATGGGTTTGCAGGCCCGTCTGATGTCGCAGGCCCTGCGCAAGCTTTCCGGCGCCATCTCTCAATCCAACACCTGCATGATCTTCACCAACCAACTGCGCCAGAAGATCGGCGTGATGTTCGGCAATCCGGAGACCACCACCGGTGGCATGGCGCTCAAGTTCTACGCCTCGGTTCGTCTGGACGTGCGCCGCATCGAGAGCATCAAGCACCAGGGCACTGTGATCGGCTCCCGCACCCGGGTCAGCGTGAAGAAGAACAAGGTGGCGCCTCCCTTCCGCCAGGCTGAGTTCGACATCATGTACAACGAGGGCATCAGCCGCAGCGGCGACCTGTTGGATCTGGCCGTGGAGCACGAGATCATCCAGAAGCGCGGCGCGTTCTACAGCTACGGCGACACCCGCCTGGGCCAGGGACGGGAAAATGCCAAGACTTTCTTGCAGGACTCGCCCCAGATGTTCTGGGAGATCGACGGTCTGCTGCGTGAGAAGGCTGGCCTGGCCCGTCTTGTGGCGCCTGAGAACGAGACCCTCAAGGTCGCGCCGCCGCCCAAGGGCGCCGGCAAGGCCGCTGCCGCCGCAGCCAAAGCGTCTAAGATCGTCATCGAGGAGGCCGCTCTGGAGGACGACCTGGACGACGACCCGGATGACTTCGACGTGGGGTTGGAAGCCTGACACAGCAAGCATCGCCATCACCCCGCAGCACGCTGCGGGGTGATGGTGTTTTGACAGCCCTTTGGCCGGGTGCTACAATTGCCCGTATGTTCAAGTCGCCCTGTGGCGCCTGCGGCTGGCTGCGGGGCGCTTTGCACCCGGTCCTGGTCTGGCTTTTCCTTGGTACAGCCCTGCTGGCCCTGGCTGGCTGCGCATCCATGTCCCTCCCCGCGCCCGATCGGGATGCGTTGGCAGCCTTGCCGACCAACACGCCGACCCGGCCAACGCCGCCGTTGCTGATCACCATGGAGCCGCGTCCCAGCGCAACGCCCTCGCCGACTGCTACTGCCACGAGCACTGCCACAGCGACCAGCACCCCTTCCCCTACCGCGACGGCGACACCCACAGCAACGCCCACTGCAACGCCCGGCTCAATCGCGCGCTCCCTGGGCTTCAACGACAGCCTGCTTGCACGGCTCGACGCCGACGGCTACACCATTGCTGAACGACAAAGCACCGGCAATGCTCGTGACCGCGTCCTGGCTGTCATCCTCAATCCACCGCAAGAGACCGGGGTTGTACTTGGAGCTCAATTGCCCCGTTTGCTGATCTATCACTTGCGCAGCGGCCAAGCGCCGCAGTTGCTCTTCGAGGACGAAGGCAGCGATGAGACGATTCAGTTCGCCGGCTACGGCCAGTCTTGGGAGACGCCGCTGGGGTGGCGCGACATCACCTCCGACGAGCTGCTGGAATTGCCCGTCTGGGCGGCCAACGGCGGCTTCTGCTTTGCCTGTAACCGAGTCTACGTCCTGCAATTGGCGCCCGTCGAGGACGTGGCCACCTCCGATGATGACTCTGGCTGGCAGGTGCGTGAGCTGACGGGCGCCGTGCCGTTCCTCAACCTTCTGCAAAACCCGATCATCCCCAAGTGGCTGACAGACTACAACGGCGACGGCAAGGCCGAGATCGAGGCCTTGGACGGCAGCTTTGAATTCGCTTTTGGCCTGTACCGTGAGTACTCGCCCCGTTACTATCGGCCCTTAGTCTGGGATGGGCAGAGTTTCGCAGATACATCTCGCTGGAGTCCAGCCTACTTCGATGGACAGATCCAGCGTGCCGCCGACGCTGTGCAGGCGACATTTGGCCAGCCACTTCCCAGCGAGGACCCCATCGGCCGGGCGCTGACTGTGCTGCTGGCTTACGATGCCAGTGGCCGGCGCGATGAAGGCTGGGTGACGTTTATGCAGCTCAGCGACCCGGCTAACTGGACGGGCGAGGCGATCCCTGGCCTGCTCGACCTGCTCAGCCGTATTCGCGAGCATTTGCGGGGCCAGATGGAGCGCGGCGAACCCTTTGCACCCTGGCCGCCCACTGTGCCGAATTTGCCTGCTTCCAGCGACGCAGGCAGCCCGGTTGAGGCATCCAATCAGCTCACCCAACCACTTTCCCTCCCCCTGCCCGAACCCCCGGAACCTTCTCCCGTACCGCTTCCGTAGGCCATAGCGGCTTCTTGTCGTCTAGTCGGCGCTGGATCGTAGTTGACTCTGCCTCGTTCTTGCGCTATTTTGTATAGGCGTTGTCCGTCGTCGCCGGCTGTCAACGTCCACCTGAACGCTGCCATTCCTCCTGCTGTTGCGCTTGCCCCGTGAACTCGCTGTATTTTATTGTGCGGGGCAGTACTTATTTCCCATTGACCGGCCCTAATCAAACCATGTATAGTGAGATTATTCTCCATGAGTGGCGTCGCGCCTTGGCCGGTCGCCCGACTGAGGCAGAGCAGGCAGTGTCCTGGATAGTCACTGCAGCCGACCCATTCCATACTTCTACCAAATAACATACGCGTGAGAGCGACAATGAACCCTCAACGATGCCATTACTCGCCTTTTCAGATTCGACGAGCATCCCTTTTGATTGCTTTGCTCCTCGTGGTGCTGCTGCCTCAGCGCATTCAGGGACAAGAGGAGACGATTGATATCTGCCCCAGCGGCTGCCGGTACAACAGTATCCAGCAAGCCATCAATGCGTCTTCCAGTGGGACAACGCTGCGCATTGGGGCGGGGACTTTCAATGAGAGTATCACTCTGCGCCCAGGGATCAGCTTGGTTGGTGCAGGTACGGCGTCCACGGTCCTCAGGGGCAACGGCAGCCAGCCAGTGATCTCTGCTACTGATGGCAGTATCGGCCGTACGACCGTGGTCGAGGGGGTAGGCATTACCGGCGGCGGCGGCCAGACGGGTGCAGGGGTGCAACTGCGCGGCGCTTCGCCAACCCTGCGCAATCTGGTCATCTACGGAAATGGCGCCTCGGGCTCTGGCGGCGGCGTGGCTGTGTCTCAGAGCGCCGATCCGCTGCTGGACGGTGTTACTGTGCGCAACAACTCCGCTCCCATGGGGTCAGGCCTCTTGCTGACGAATCAGGCGCAAGCTACTGTGCGCAACAGCAGGTTCGAAAACAACAGCGCAACCGGGGCCAACAGATCGGGCGCGGTCTATGTGGTCTCGGCGTCCCATCTCATCATGCAGAACAGCATGGTGACAGGCACCAGTGCAACCAACGGCGCGGGCGTGGTGGTTTCCAGTGCGACCGCCGATATCAGCGGTGGTCGCATCGAGAACAACAGCGCGGAGAGTCTGGGCGGCGGCATGATGATTGAAAGTGCCACAGTCGCTATCACTGGCACGACTCTGGCCAACAACAGCGCGGCCTACGGCGGCGCATTGAGCATCAGCGCTGCGACCGTGACCCTGACGAACTGTACCGTTCAAGGCAATCGTGCCCAACAATTCGGCGGGGCAGTCCGGCTGCACGGCAATTCACAGTTCGTGGTGGACAAGTGCAGGTTCATCGATAACAGAGCGATCCAGTACAGCGGCGGCGCAATCGTCAGCGAGCAGAATTCTCTGGTGGTGCGCAATAGCACGTTCGACGGTAATCGGGCATTGGTGGGTGCAGCGATCCTCCTGCAATACTCGCCTGACGCCGTGTTGGCAGGCAACACCTTTGTCAACAACCAATCCGTCGATGGACCTGGCGTTTACGTCAACGGCGGTCGCGCCCGTCTCACCGGCAATACCTTTAGCCGCAATGCGGCGACCAACTTCGGCGGCGCGGTGGTCTTTCAGAATGGCGCCCAAGGCGACATGATTGCCAACCGCGTCGAACACAACATGGCTGGCATCGACGGCGGCGGCATCGTCTACCAGGGCCAGGCAACCGGCTCGCTGACTGGCAACGTGATCAGCTTCAACCAGGCCGGCGAGGCGGCCGGTGGGGTGAAGATCTTCAACCAAACATCCCCAACCTTGAGCCACAACCACTTCGAAGGCAATCGCTCTAACGATGGCGCAGCAGTTCAGATCGAGGAACGCTCCAATCCGCTGTTAGAGAACAACAACTTCGTTGGCAACATCGCCAACAACTACGGCGGCGCAGTGGTGGCAAATATCTATGCAAATCCCACCATTCGCTCTAACATGTTCGTGCGTAACCAGGCGGGGATAAGCGGCGGCGCCATAGTGATCAACCACAATTCACAGGCGGTGGTGAATAGAAACACCATCGCAGGCAACACGGCCGGGGTAGCAGCAGGCGTCCTGGTCATGAACGACAACCAGAGCAGGGTTACCGAAAACTACATCAGCCGTAACGTCGCCAACCAGTACGGCGGTGGTATTTACCTGGTCGATAGCAACGCCAGGGTGGCCGGCAATCAGATCATCGACAACCAGGCGGGCAACCTGGGCGGTGGCGTTGTGGTCATCAATCGAGCGCCCACAGTCGAGAACAACCTGATCAGCCGCAACCGTGCCAACGACGGTGGGGCCGGCCTGTACATCAGCAACTCGCAACCGACGCTGCGCCACAACACCATTGCCAGCAATGGCCGAGATCAAAACGGCGATGGCATCCTGCTGGCTCCTGGCGCTGCCCCCAACCTATCCTACAACGCGATTGTCGGCAACGGCTACGGCATCCGCAGCAGCGGCGGCCAACCCAGCCAGACCATGCGCAACAGCCTGTTCGACAACCGTCTGGCCAACTATCAGGGCGTTGCGCCAGGAGGCAGCGACCTGGTAGCCAATCCGCAGTTTGTCAATGGACTTTTGGGTCCTTACTATTTGCTGCAACTTGGCCGCGAGCCGGAAGCAGTCAGTCCGCTGGTCGACGCGTGCCTGGAGACAGCTCAGTCGCTGGGCCTTAGCCAACTCACCACCGACAGGGAGGGCCAGTTTGACCGCGGCGCGGCCGACATTGGCTATCACTACCAGGTGCTGCCGCCCAAGGTCTTTCTCCCGCTTGTCCGCTTGGCAGGGTGATTCGGCAGCAGGCTCCCAGAAACGCCACTCTGGGAGCCTGCCGTGTCACCGTCACAACCTTTGATTGCCAGAAACCCCCAAGGTAATGCATTGCACGTGAGCACCGGGCTATCACAGATCCCTGTGCTTTTCGCTCGGCCTAGCTGCTCGTCTTCACTTCCCCCACACGTTCTTTCAACCAGGCTTCCATAAAACCGTCCAGGTTGCCATCGAGCACGCTGTGCGGGTTGCCCACCTCGTACTCGGTGCGCAGATCCTTGACCATCTGGTAGGGCTGCAACACGTAGGAGCGAATCTGATTGCCCCAGCCCATCTCTACGTGCTTGCCTTTAAGACGGGCGGTCTGTTCTTCGCGCTTCTGCAATTCCAGGTCATACAGCTTGCCGCGCAGCACGCGCATGGCTGACAGGCGGTTCTGCATCTGGCTGCGCTCGTTCTGGCAGATCACTACCAGTCCGCTAGGTATGTGGGTCAAACGCACTGCGGTCGAGTTCTTCTGCATGTGCTGGCCGCCTGCACTGCCGGCCCGGAAGACGTCCATCTGCACGTCGTCGGGCTTGATCTCGATGTCGATGTCGTCATCCAGCAGCGGGAGGACTTCCACCAGGGCGAAAGACGTGTGGCGGCGGGACGAGGCGTCGAAGGGGCTGATACGCACCAGCCGATGCACGCCCCGCTCCGATCCCAGATAGCCATAGACCCACTCGCCCTCGATTTCGATGGTGGCGCTCTTGATGCCGGCCTCTTCGCCCGCGGTGCGGTCGGTCAGCTCGGTCTTATGGCCGTGCTGCTCGGCCCAACGCAGGTACATGCGCAGCAACATGTCAGCCCAGTGTTGCGCCTCGGTGCCGCCCGCGCCGGCGTGGATCGACAGAATCGCGCTGCCCCGGTCATGGGGGCCGCTGAGGGCAAGCTGGAACTCATGGCGGTCGATCTCGCCCGTGATCGCGTCGGCATCGGCGGCCACCGCTGTGGCTGTGTCGCTATCGTCCTCAGCCTCGGCCAACTCCAGTAGCTCCAGTCCCTCCTGGATCCGCTGCGCCAGGCCGTCCCACTGGTCGACCTGCCCTTTGAGGTCTGACAACTGGCGCATCATTGCCTGGGCCGAAGCCGGATCGTTCCAGATGCTGGAATCGGCTACCTTCTCTTCCAGTTGATCGATCTGCGCTTGCATGCCGGCGACGTCAAAGTCGCCCCCTGAGCGTTTCGACACGCTCCCCTAGCTCGATGAGCTGGTTCTTGGTTTCGTCCATGGTTGTTTTCCTGTGCTTCGGTTTGGTTTGTGTAGGAACCGGATTTGGTTCTCGTAACCCGTGACTCGTAACCCGGAGACAACTTCCGCCATCTCCGGGTTACGCATTACGCTTCATTGCTACTGAAACAGCGAGTCCACAAATACCCGCGCATCGAACTGCGCCATGTCCTCCATGCTTTCGCCGGTACCGACGAAGCGCACGGGCAGGTCCAACTCCTTGGCGATGGCAAAGACCATACCGCCCTTGGCGGTGCCGTCCAGCTTGGTCAGGATCACACCGCTGATCGCGACGGCCTCCTTGAAATGGCGGGCCTGGCTGAGCGCGTTCTGGCCGGTGGTGGCGTCCAGCACCAGAAATGTCTCGTGCGGCGCCTTATGCACCTGGCGCGCAGCCACGTTGCGCACCTTCTCCAACTCCTTCATCAGGTTGAACTTGGTGTGCAGCCGGCCGGCGGTGTCGATGATCAGCAGATCGGCGTTGCGGCTTTCCTGGCAGGCGCGGATCGCGTCGTAGACCACCGCGCCCGGGTCAGCGCCCTGGCCCTGGCTGATCACCTCCACACCGACGCGCTCGCCCCAGATTTCGAGCTGATGCACCGCAGCCGCGCGGAAGGTGTCGGCCGCGGCCAACACCACCTTGCGGCTGTGCTGCTTGTAGAGCCTGGCCAGCTTGGCGATGCTGGTTGTCTTGCCAGAGCCGTTGACGCCCACGATCAGGATGATGGTCAACAGGCGCGGCTCGTCGATCTCCATCGGATCCGCTCCGCCCAGCACAGCCAGCATTTCCTGCTTCAGCACGGCCTGGGCTTGCTCAGGCCGCTTGATGCCTTCTTTGCTGACGCGTTCGCGCACGCGGCTGACCAACGCCTCGGTGGTCTCGATGCCCACGTCGCCCATGATGAGCGTTTCTTCCAGCTCTTCCCAGGTCGCCTCGGTGATCTCATTGGCCTGGAAGATCGCGCCCAACCGGCCCATGAAGCCGCCGCGTGTCTTCTCCAGGCTCTCGTGAATGCGCTGCTCGTCGGCGCGCTGTTCTTCTTGTGATCGGCGAAAAAGCTTAAGCACCGTGTGTTTTGATTACCTCCTGGTCCTTGACCCTGTCAACGACGCACACACAAGACGTGCGCAGGGCATGCGCACGTCGTTGGTAAGCGGGTATGACACAATTATACTGCGCACTGCCCGGATGGCAAGTCACGCCTGGGTTGTGGCATTTTTCTTGCGCTGTGCTATAATCGCCGCATGACGGCCCTGCCGCCAGCAGCAAACTTGATCCACTGATGGACTTCCCTGTGGGCGCGCCCGGCTGCCCAGTCCTGCGCACAGGGAAGTTGATCAGGCCCTGGAGGCTTTGTCAACCGTGTACTATGAGTCGCCCGGATCGCGCGCCCGCGTTGCGCTGGAGGCCGCGCAACGCTTTGAACAGGCCAGCGGCCTCATCTTTCGCGATAAGACCCTTTTGCAGCGCGCCCTGACCCATCGCTCCTACCTGAACGAAACCCGCTATTTGTTGCAGGCTGACAACGAGCGGCTGGAGTTTCTGGGCGATGCCGTGCTCGATTTCATCGTCGGCGAGTATCTCTATCACCGTTTCCCCGAGATGCGGGAGGGCATGCTGACCAACCTGCGCGCAACCCTGGTGCGCGAGGAAACCCTGGCCGAGTTCGCGCTGCAGTTCGACCTGGGCCGCCACTTGCAGATGGGCCGCGGCGAGGCTGAGAGCGGCGGCCGTGACCGTCCTGCCACGCTGTGCGCCGCCTTCGAGGCGTTGGTGGGCGCGCTGTACCTCGATCAAGACCTGGAGGCCGTCAAGCGCTTGCTCTTTGCGCTGATCGAACCAGCATTGCCCGAGTTCGTGGACATAGCGGCCTTCAAGGATGCCAAGAGCCGCCTGCAAGAGTGGAGCCAAAACACCTTTCGCGCCACACCCCGCTACCGCACCGCCGAGGCCAATGGTCCAGATCACGAAAAGCAGTTCACCGTCCATGCAGTGATCGACAATGTGGTCTGGGGTGTCGGCTTTGGCAAGTCAAAACAGGTCGCATCGCAGGAGGCCGCCGCCAGCGCGCTGCAATACGTGGAAGTGCATCAGTACGACGACGTCATCAACCCGCCTGGCCTGGAAACAAACCAGTCCAGCGAGAACGCCGCCGCAGGTGAAATCTCGGAGCCGGCCGTGGCTGAGGTCAATGGCTTTGAGACCGGCTTACTCTAGCAGGCGCTGGCTGGTCACGGGCGCCAGCGGCCTGCTGGGCGGCGAGGTGCTGCACCAGGCCGCCGGCCGTGCAGCGCTCTGGGGCACGTGGTTCAGCCGCAAGCCAGCCGGCCAGGGCGGGATCACCTACGTCCAACTGGATGTGGGCGATCCCCAGGCGGTGCGGCAGCTTGTGCAGCAGGTTCATCCGCAGGTCATCATCCACACGGCCTACCGCAAGGACGGGCCTGACCTGCAGCGCATCACCGCCCACGGCGCCGGCTACGTGGCCCAGGCTGCGGCCGCAGTGGGCGCCCGCCTGGTGCATGTGTCGTCGGACGTGCTGTTGGACGGCGAACAGGCGCCTTACGACGAGTCGGCGCGGCCGGGACCGCTGCACCCCTACGGTGTTGCCAAGGCCGATGCGGAAGCGCTGGTGCAAGGGGCCGCGCCAGACGCCGTTCTGGTGCGCACGTCGCTGATCTGCCGGCTATACCCGCCTGACCCGATCAGCGCCTGGGTCATCGACAGCTTGCGGCAGGGTGAGCCCATCACCCTGTTCACCGATGAAATCCGTTCGCCGGTGTGGGTGCAGGACCTGGCCGCGGCGCTGATTGAGTTGGCCGAGCTGCCCTTCAGCGGCGTGCTCAACGTGGCTGGCCCGCAGCCGTTGAGCCGCTACCAGATGGGCCAACGTCTGGCCTGCGCCGTGGGCCTCGACCCAGCCGGAATCACTGCTGGCGAGAGCCTGAACAGCGGTCTATGCCGCCCGCGCAACTGCACCCTGGATGTACGCCTGGCACAGCGCCTGCTGCGCACCCGCCTGCGCAGCTACGACGAAGGGCTGGCAGATGCTCATCTTACGCTCGGACCGGTCTCCTGACCTGACTACCCTGCTCGGGCCGGTCTCCTGACCGTGCCCGTCTGAGGGATGGCTCGGTCAGGAGACCGGCCACAGCGATGTGTGAGAATAGTGGCTCGGTCAGGAGACCGGCCACAGCGATGTGTGAGAATAGTGGCTCGGTCAGGAGACCGGCCACAGCCGACCAAGCCTGATGACTGATCAAGAAACAGAACTGTCCATCGACTTGACCGAATCGCAGCCAGATCAAGACACCGGCGACGCGTATATGGCCGGCGAGGACTGGGACGGCGCGCAAGACGAGCTTCCCGACGCGCCGGCCGAGAACGTGCTGGACGACTGGATCGTCTACCCGACCATGGCCGTGGGTGTCCTGGCCACCACGTTCTTCCCGATCCTGCTGGGCCAGCAACTGTGTCTGCCTCTGCTCAGCGCCGCTGTGCTGATCCCAATGTTCCTGTGGGCGCTGCGCCAGGGCCGGCCCCGCAAGGCGGTTGCGTTGGCGCTTTTCTGGG
>JBFYTD010000226.1:0-4741 GCA_041300885.1 Anaerolineae bacterium
CTCGCCGTGGGTGGAGCCGATCTGAGCCCAGCCGGCCGGATTGATGCCCTCGCCGAACTCGACTCGATAGTTGGCGAAGCCATCCAACCGGGCGTTGCCAATGATCTGCACCGGACCCCTGACGTATGAAAATACCGTCGGCGAGATAATGGCCGTTTCAAAGTCCACGAGGCCGGCGTCAACCGTGGTGTCATACTCGGTCGGCGGCTGGGCAATGCCCTGCTCTCGCACCCAGTCAGCCGCCTCGGGCGGGTACATCTGATAGACCCGGCGCTCACGTAGCTCAGGCGGTGTGTAGGTCGTCGCCTGCTTGCCGTTTTCCCTGTTGATCTCGAAGGCCCGCCAGACGGTGTCGAACTGGGTCGGCTCGGTGCCCTGAATGAAGATCTCGTTGACCACCCGGCCGCATTCCGGCGTGGGCAGCAGGCCGGACTCCCAACATACGGCGCGCTCGACAATACCCTCCGGACGTTCGAATTCCTGCACCGGCTCGCCGCGCTTGGTCAGCGCGTATTCCATGACCGCGCGGAAGATAGGCGCTGCGCCGCGGCTGCCCGGCACTTCATACATATCGCTGTTGTCAGCGTTACCCACCCAGACTCCTACCGCTAGTTGAGGCGCATAGCCCATGGTCCAGGCGTCTGTCCAGTTGTTGGTCGATCCCGTCTTGGCCGCAATCTTGCGATCAGGCAACTCCAGGAAACGCGCCCAATCGCCGTAGGCTGCTATGCGGGCGTTGTAATCACTTTGGACATCTTGCAGCAAGTAAACGTGCTGCTGGTCGATCAGGCGCTCTGTCCGCGGCTGCTCATACTTGTAGATGATCTGCCCATCTTTGTCGCGTACCTGCAAGATGCTGACCGGGTCCAGGGTGCGATAACCCGGCCGCTGGCGGTCTTCCTCCACGGGCTTGCCCGCCATGACACCGCCGTTGGCAAACACGCTGTAGGCGTAGGTCATGTCCAACAGACGTACGTCGCCGCCGCCCAAGGTCAGGCTAAGGCCGTAGTACTCTTCACCCAGCGTGTTGATGCCCAACTTGTGGGCCAGGTCGATAACGTTCTTGACGCCCACCATGTCCATCATGGACACGGCCGGGATGTTGTACGAGCGCTGCAAGGCGTAACGGGCCAACTGAGGGCCGTGGTATTTGCGATCGTAGTTCTCCGGCACGTAGGGAGGCTCAGGCGCGTTGGGGAAGACGGTGCGAACGTCCATCAGCCGCGTGGCTGGTGTGTACCCTTGCAGAAAACCCTCCAGGTAGGTGAACGGCTTGAAGCTGGATCCGGGCTGGTTGTCAGCCAGCGCCATGTTGACCTCGCCGTCGATCTCCTCATTGTTGTAATCCACGCTACCTACCATGGCCAGAATCTCGCCGGTGGGCGGACGAATAGCCACCACCGACGCGTTGTGGGCGTTGTGATCCTCGCCCTCGATGTTGGGCTGCATGTCCATGTCGTCGAACGCGTCGCAAGCATCGGCCGGCATACCTTCCGGCGGCACGTACTCAGCGGCCGGCGTGCCCTCCAAGCCAGCGATTCGCACCCGCGCGGCGCACTCCGCAGCTTTCTGCAGGTCGTAGTCCAGGGTTGTATACACCTGCAACCCCTTGCGCCAGATGAGGTAGGGATCATCCACCGTGTTGAAGCGTTGTTGCAGCTCGTCCAACACGTACAGAGCGAAGTGCGGAGCGTTCAAGTTCTCGAAACGCTCAGTGGCCTTCTCACGCAGGAACATCCAGCGATTGCCGCCGTATGTCTTGGCTGCATCGGCTGTCGGCTGGTCGGTCCAGCCATACGCCACCAGGGCATCCAACACACGATCGCTGGCGGCCTTGTCGCTGGCCGCGTTCTCGCGGTCATACTGGCTGATAAGACCTTCGTCATACAGCAGCTTGAGCACGTTGTCGTCGAAGAACTTCTTAGCCGTATTGGCCTCGTCCTGGGTTAGCGCGCCCGCCTCGACCACCAGGGCATCCAGCGCCTTCTGCTGGCGTCGATAGGCATCCTGCGGGCTGGCGATGGGGTTGAGCGCGGGATACTGGGGGATGGTCGCCAGCATCACAGCCTCTTCCACAGTGAGATCCGTAGCCGATTTGTCGAAGTAGACCCGCGAAGCAGCCTCGATGCCATAGGCGAAGTTGCCGTAGAAGTTGTAGTTCAGGTACCACTCCAGGATCTGCTCTTTGGAGTAGCGGCGCGTGATCTCCATGGCCATGATCACTTCTTTGGCCTTGCGCGTATAGCTGCGCTCGTAGCGCTCCTCGGGATCGATGATGATGTTCTTGATCAACTGCTGGGTGATCGAGCTGCCGCCCTGCACTTGCCCGCCGCGCACGTTCGAGACGAACGCACGGCCCAAGCCGATCGGGTTGACGCCTGGATTTTCCCAGAAGCTGCGGTCCTCCAGCCCCACCGTGGCGCTGATGACCCAACTGGACATTCCTTCCAGCGGCAGGTAGGTGCGGTCGCCGCGGAAGGGCCGCGGGTCGAAGCTCTCGTAGAGCAGATGCTGGCCGGTGCGGTCGAAGATGCGCACCGTCTCGAACTCCACCTGCTCGGTCTCGATCGCGCTGGCGTCGGGCAGGTCGCGGGCGAAGAAGGTGTAGACGCCGGCCACGGCGCCCACGGCCGAGCCAACCATCAGGGCGTTGAGGCCGACGACAATGATTAGGATCACGGCCAGCACCTGAGCCAAGCGCAGCATCGGCCGCGGCCGGTGCTGCCAGCGCCGCTCGCGGCGGCGGCGTTTGATGAGAATGTGTTCAGATTCGTAGCTCATAGTTCATCCAAAGAAAACACGCCCCAAACGACTGTTTAAGCAAGCAAATACGTCGTTGAGCGTGCTCGAAAGCAATGATATCGGTCAGGTCAGCTATTTTACCATCAAAATCGTTCGACGACCAACAAGTGCGACAGACCAAACCAGCGCAGCGGCGTCTGCTCCAGTCCATAGGTAACACGACGCAGGATGCGCCCGAGTTCAGGCCGGCGGTAGACGATGTTGTCGTAGCCAGGGTAAATGACGGTATGATGCACCACGCGCGCCGGCAAGCCGTCGAACAGCGCCCGCAGGCCGGACCGAGAATAGGCGCGCACGTGCGGCGCCAGGCGGTCGCGCAGCGGGTTGGGCAGCCAGTTGATCAACGGCGTGTTGCCAAAATGGTACTGCCCGCGCCAGTAGTGGCCGTGGGTCTCGAAGGGATAAAGCCGGTTGGGGCAGAAAATGATGGCCCGGCCGCCTGGCTCGAGCACGCGAATCATCTCGGTCGCATAGGCGCGGTCGTCCTGCACGTGCTCGATCACCTCGTGGCTCAGCACCAGATCAAACTGCTCGTCTGGGTAGGGCAGCGCCTCGCCGGCCGCCTGGCACAGGCCGGCGCCCGGCGCGTTGGCCGCTGCCTCCAACACGTGCTCGTGCTCCACGTCCAGGCCCCAGACCTCAGCCCCTTGGCCTTGCAAGCCGCGCACGTACATGCCAACGCCGCAGCCATCCACCAGCGCGCGCGCGCCGTCCAGCGGCGCCCACTGGCGGATCAAGCCCATGCGTCGTTCCTGGCCGGCCCGCCATACTAACGACGGCACCCCGCGCAGCGCAGCCTGCTGGCTATGCTGTCGCTCGAAGATGGCTGTGTCGTTCAAAGATACAACTCCTCTTTGTGGCCAAAGCCCTGGCTGTTGTCGATCAGGCGGATCCAGTTCGGCTGCAGGACATAGAAACGGCTGCTGGCCAGCGGGCCGCGCAGCACAGCCGGGCCGCTGGCGGCGCCGTCCAACAGGCCGCGCAGGAAATCAAAGCGTCTGACGTAAACCTGCACAACGCGCACCAACTCAGTTGCGCCGTCCACCATTTGAGCCGTGCCCTCGACCTGCACGCCCTGAATTGTCTGCCACGCCTGGTTGTCGGCCTGGATGGTCGCAGCGACGAGCGGCTGACGGGCCAGGTTGACACTGTGGCGGCTGTTGGGGCTGGAAAGAAAATACAGGTTCAACGCGTCGTCGGCCGCATAAAAGACAGCCGCTGCGTGCGGCGCCCCGGCGGCGTCCACCGTTGCCAGGGTGATGGTGTTATGGTGGGCCAGGAAGGCCTGCAGAAACTGTCTCAACTCGGTCATAGCGTCAGACGGTGAGGCGCTTGGGGGGCTCATAGAAATGACTTTTCCGCGAGAAAGGTCATTTCTGGGCGCCTTCCAGCGCTAGGGATCATCCTGCGCTGCCTGCCTCACCCCTAGCCAGCGGTAATACAGCTCGTTCTCGATGCCCAGCCGGGCCAGCATGCGGCCCACCGTGCCGTTGACGATGTCGTCCACGGTCTTGGGTCGGCTATAAAAGGCGGGCACGGGCGGCATGATAATGGCGCCAGCCTCGGCCGCCTGAGCCATCAGACGGATGTGCCCCAAGTGCAGCGGCGTCTCCCGCAGCAACAGCAGCAGCCGCCGGCCTTCCTTGAGCTGTACATCGGCCGCCCGGCTGGTCAAGTCACTGGAGTAGCAGTTGGCGATGGCCGATAGGGTCTTGATGCTGCACGGCGCCACCACCATGCCCAGCGTGTCGAAGCTGCCGCTGGCGATGGCCGCGCCGATGTCGCGCTGGCGGTAGACCACGTCGGCCAGCGCTTCCACCTGGCGCGGGGTGTAGCTGGTTTCCTGGGTGATGGTGATGCCGGCCGCCTCGCTCAACACCAGGTGCGTCTCAATGGAGTCGCCCTGTCGCGCAGCGCGCAGCACCTCCAGCAGGCGGAT
>JBFYTD010000227.1:0-4735 GCA_041300885.1 Anaerolineae bacterium
TCCCCCGCGCTGAAGGTGGCCGAACGGCGGCTGGCGCTGGCCCCGCTGGCCAAATACTTCGTGCGCAGCCTGCCCAAGGGCGCGAACGCCGACCAGGACCTGACTGATCCCACAGCCCAGCAGCACCTGTGGAGCTACGAGGAGAACCCGGTGGCGGCTGCGGCTGAAGTGCTGGCACTGCGCCGCCAGGTGCAGCGCCAACTGGCGCAGGTTACGTGCCCGCTGCTGATCGTCCACAGCACACTGGACCCCGCGATCCGTCCCGACAGCGCGCAGGCCGTCTACGACGGCGTCAGCACGCCGGCCGCTGACAAGACACTGCTGACCTTGCACAACTCCGGCCATGTGCTGCTGGTTGACAGCGAGTGGGAGGCCGTGGCCGAGCAGACGGCGCGTTTCATTTTCAGCCACCTGGGCTAGATTTGGGCTAATTGCGCTGGTTGTGCTGGCTCACGGGTCCTTATCCTGTTCCAGCGCCGTGCAACGCCTGCATGATCCTAGCCGCGTAGGCGGCGCTGTCGGTGTCGCCGGTGACGAAGCGAATCTTGTCGGGCGACGCCGCGCCCAGCCCTAGCTCGACTGCGCGTGCGATCTGTTCCTGCTCGAAGATGCTGCCTCGGCTGACCTCGGGCGTCGTGCCAAAGAAGCGCAGGATGGCGACGCCCACCGCGTCCAGGGCCACGCGGTCGGCGCTGGCCAGCATGACTTGAGTGGCGGCCGTGCGGCCGGTGGCCGGCCCGCCGCTGACGAAGGCCTCGACGCCGTCCAGCACCAGGAGAGCCGGCTGGTAGGCGGCGTTGACCTCGGCGATCATGCGCCGCTGGTGGTCGCTGCCGTGCAGCTCGGTCATGTAGTTGACGCCGCCGTAGTGTTTAGCCACCAGACCCACCGAGTTTTTGAGCGAGAGGGTGAAGTGGCCGCCGTAGCGGTGGGTCTTGAGGTTGCAGGTCTGCACCACGCAGGGGGCGTCCAGCAGCAGCCGGGGGGCGGGGAAGCCGCCGCGCCAGTGGAAGCCGTCGCCGTCGAAGAGCGTCCAGGCGTCGTCCGGCAACTCGTCCAGCACCACCGTCTCACAGCCGAAGGTACGGGCCATGTCTGTCACGCCCAGCTGTTGCATGACCTGGCGCGTGTCGCCCATGCCGCTGCGCTCAGCCAGGGTGATGGAGCGGGCGCCCATGTCGTGCAGGCTGGCCAGCAGTGCCTGCAGTACGTCGGGATGGGTGGAGCCGGGGGCCGGGTCCGCGCTGTTGAAGTTGGGCTTGAGCAGCACCGCTTGGCCGCGCACTGGGTTGATACCCAGCAGCTCGATGGCCCGGCGCAGGCCGGCCGCGCGGTCGGCCGTGGCGACCAGCGCCACGGCGGCCAGCGTTGGGTCGGGTGAGGCCGTGGCCGTGGCGGCCGGGGTGGCCGTGGGCGGGTCCGGCGTGGCGCTTGGGGGCTGGTCCATCACCGTTGGCCAGGGCTGCGCATCCGTGGGTGCAGCCGTGGCGCTGGCGGAGCGCGTGGCTGTCGAGGTGGGCGCGACCGTTGCGGCCGGCGGCGGCTCTGTCCGGCTGCAGGCCTCGAGCAGCGGGGCCACAGCCACGGCTGCGCCCAGCGCCATCATCGTTTCACAGAATTGGCGTCGGTTCATGGTCTTGGTCCTGAGGGTGATGCCATAGGGACGGCAAACGGTTGTCCCTTTGTTCCCTGTGGGCGGCTCAAGGGGTAGGGCAGCAAGAGGCCCGCTCCGGTAATCCGTCAAATCCGTGATTCTGACCTTCTCCTGTCTACATCACGGATTGCCACGGATGATCGGATTTCACGGAGCCGGAAGGCGCACAGTCGCGCGCAACGCCATCCGTGAAATCCCGTAATCCGTCAAATCCGTGTGGCCCAGTGACTATCTTCCCCCGGGGCGGTTCAGCCGGCGGATCGGCAGCCTTAATGACGCCCGGTCCTCACGGTCACCGTCCGGCCGTCGCTGCTGAAGCTGACCGTGCCGGCCAGGTCGGTCCTGTGCCAGCCGGCCTCGCCGACCACGGCTTTCCACGCCGCCTCCACCGGCGCGGTCAGTTGACGGAAGCGGTCGTCGCGCTGGACGAAGACCACGGCCTGCTGCGGCTGGGCTGCATCCAATAACGCCTGGCTGAAGGTGCTTTGCCGGCCGCCCTGGGACAGCTTGACCACCGTGGCCGGCTGGATCAAACCCTGGGCTGCCAGCTCATCCTGCACCTCCTTGCTGGCGTCGCCCAGCAGCAAGAAGCTGGTGTCGCCCCAGCTCAGGCGCAGAACCAACGAGTTGTCGTTCAAATTCAGCTCGCCCTCCTGGTTCAGCAAGGGCTCAGGGCCGGGGTGCAGCACGTCCAGCACAACGCCGTGGCCCAGCAGCACGCGCGTGCCCGCCTCGGCCGGGATGACCGGCACCTCCTCCGTGCGCACGACGCGCAGCCAGCTCTCGTAGGCCGTCGAGGGATAGGGGAAGGGGGCCTGCAGCGCCTGCTGCACCGTGAAGCGCTCCGGCAGTTCCACCAGCCCGCCGATGCGTTCGTCGCCGGCGTGGGTCAGCGCTGCCAATTCAAGCTGGCGGTCGTAGAAGGGGATGTGCTGGCCCAGCGCGCTCAGCAGCTCAGTGGGGCTGTGGCCGCCGTCGATCAACACCTGCTGGCCGTCGGGGGTGACGATCAGCACCGCCTCGCCGCGCTCCATGTCGAGAAAGTGGACGTGCAGCCGGCCGTCGGGCTGGCTGCGCAGGGCCAGCAGCAGCAGGCTGCCCGTCACCAGCAACAGGCTGGCAGCCACCGTCGTCAGCCTGGACGAAGACAGCGCGCCCTTGAGCCGCTGTAAGCCCGTGCCCACCAGCGGCAGCGATGGTTTGCTGGCCAGCGCCAGCAGGCCGATCAGCCCAAAGTAGCCCCACAGCCCGAGCACGCCCAGGTTGACCTCGACCGAGGCGAAGGGCAAGGCTGCCAGCTTCTGGACTACGGCGACGGTCCAATACAGCGCCAGCCAGGGGATGGCGGCCAGAACGCGCGCCACAGGCCAGAGCACGGCCTCCAGCGTCGGGTGCAGCGCGGCGGGCAGCCCCACCAGGACCGCCAGGCCGCCCCAGATCATCACCGGCGGCTGCACCGGCAGCACCAGCAGGTTGGTCAGCGGGGAGACGATGGAGACACGGCCGAAGTAGTAGGCGATCAGCGGCAGGGTCAGCACTGTGGCGGCCAGGGTGACGATCAGCGCGTCGTTGAGGAAGCCGATCAACGTGGGGGCGACCCCGGCCGGCAGGCGCTGGCGCATGGCCGCGTCGAAGCGTTGGCTCATGGGCGTGGCGAAGAGGATCAGGCTGAAGGTGGCCACGAAGCTGAGTTGAAAGCCCACGTCCCACAGCGTCAGGGGGTTGGCCAGGGTCATCAACAGACCCGCGACGAACAGGGAGACGACCGCAGTGCTCTGCCGGCCCAGGTAAGTGGCCCACACCACCAGGATGCCCATCAGGCCGGCGCGCATCACCACCGCGTCCGCGCCGACCAGCAGGACGTAAAGTACGATGCCGGCCACCACCGGCCAGAACGCCCGTTTGGGACCGAGGATGCGGGCGAAGATGGCGGTCATCAGGCCGGCGACGATGGTTATGTTGAATCCGCTGATCACGATAATATGGCTGACACCCGTGCGGTTGAACTCATCGTACAGCGCCGGGTCAATGCCGCTTTCTACGCCTAGCAGGATGCCGGTCAGCAGGCCCGCTTCCGGCTCTGGCAGCAGGCGGGCGATGACCTCCTGGGCCTGGGCGCGCACGGTGTACAGGGCTTGCCAGAATGCCGAGCCGCTGTCGCGGCCCAGCACGCGCACCTCCGGCTGCTGGATCATGGTGTGGACGCTGCGCCTGGCCAGGTACTCGCGGTAGTCGAAGCCCTCGAAGACGGGCGGGGCCTCCAGGCTGCCGCGCACTGCCACCCGGTCGCCGTAGCGCACGCCGGGGTAGCGCTCGATGGTGAACAGGGCCCGGCCGCTCACCGGCAGCGGCTCCTCGCCCTGGCCCAGGGTGACGCTCTCGGCCTGCACCCGCACCCGCAGCCGGGTGTCGCGCTCGTCGGGCGGCCGCAGGACGACGCCGGTCACGGTGGCTCGAACCGGCCGCTCGGGGCTTCCATTGTAATAGGCCAGGTCGCCGGGAGTGACGCAGGGGGTGAAGGGGCTGAGTTGAAAGCGCAGCGCGCCCAGCAAGCCAAACAGCAGCAGCACGGCCAGCAGACGCCAGCGAGGCTGCCGACGCGCCACGGCCAGGCCGGCCAACGGCGCGGCCAGCGCAACAGCCCACAGCCATGCGGCCGGCGCGGCGCAGCCAAACACCCCCAGCGACCACAACCACCGGGAAAGCCAGATACCCACTGCCCATGCCACTGCCAGATGTACCAGCGTCATGTCACCCGTCCCTGTTTAGTTTGCCAGAACCCTTGCGCGGGGCGCCCTCGCGCACTGCAAATGCCTCCGGCCCCTGGCGCGCTCGCCAGCGCCGATAGGCAAATTATACCCGTCAGCGCCAAAGCGTCAAGCCCGATTCCACGCCCATCGCGGAGTGAGCACCCCCAGGTGCGGCTTGTGTGCGCAGAACCCGCACGTGGGCGTGCTCGACTCCCCGTAGATAAGGAAGCTTCTTTAACCAGCCAAGGAACCGCGCCCCCGCATGAAAGATTTTGAGCCCGCCGGCGCTTCTTCTTGAGTGAAGCTGCCTGCCTGGCCAGCGGGCAGTCCC
>JBFYTD010000228.1:0-4734 GCA_041300885.1 Anaerolineae bacterium
CTGCTGGGGTAGCCGAAGCGGTCATGCCAGTAGGCGGCGTGGAGGCCCACGTCCTTGTTGAAGTACATGATCCAGGGCACGTCCTGCAGGGCGTAGTAGTCGCCCCGCTCGACGAGGCCGCCCTGCATGTCGCCGGCTTGCAGCTTGATCCAGATGCGGTTCAGCCCCTTGGGCGTGTACCAAGGCGGCCGGCCGGTGGAGACCAGCGTGGCGAAGACCATCCGGTCCCCCTCGTAGGCCGACAAGGTCTGCTGGGCCAGGTCCACTGCGATCCAGCGCGCGTCGGCCGGTACGTCGGCCGGCCGCTGCACTGGGTAGACCACGCGCGCATAGGCGCCATGGATCCAACCGTTCTCGCCGATTTGGTGCCAAAGCGCGTCGCCGGCTTGCTGGCTGCCCAGGTAGGATACCACGTCGTAGCGAGCCAGGGTTGATAAGCCGGGGTTGTCAGAGGCGACGCCAGGCCGCGCCCGCACGTTCAGCCCCTGGGCGGCAACGAAGGCCAGTGGATGAGTCAATGTCTGCGTAATGGCGACGCCGTGAAAGGCCGACGGTTCGCCTGGCAGCAGGTCGCTGGCCAGCACATAGGCCTGGTCGGCAATACGATACCACAACTGGCCGGCCTGCTCCACCTCTTCCTCGATGCTGACCCAGGAGTCAGGCGGCAGCAGCGTGTCGATGGGGGTCATCTGGGTTGGGTTGCCCGGAGACGCGTAAATCGGCGCAGGGTCTTTCCAGGCGCGCGCGTAGCGGTAGGGCAGCAGCGCCGTCTCAGCTTCCGGATCTGGCCCCGCGGCCATGCTGGGTGTGACCAGCACAACACTCAAGATGACGAGAAGGGATAAGGGCTTAAGAAAGTCTGTCCAACGCTTCATAGCAGTATACCTTTCATACAGTAGTTGAACGATTAGCCGTTGATTTCGGCGCGGCAGACCTTGTTCGGTCAACGTGCTCGCATCTGGCACGATGTGACAAGAAACAAGGTTCATGGCGATCTTTACGGGCCAACCCGCAAGCTGCTGATCCCCGCGCCTTCAGCGCCGACGCTCTTGATTACAAGGAGCATGGCGTCACTGGCGGCCACAGGCAGGTCCAGAGTCTCCTCGACCCAACCGCCGCCCTTGCGCCCATCGCCGATCACTCCGATCGGTTGGTCATCTGCCCAGATCTCCAGCAGCTTGCGCGGTGCGTCATAGTGCCGTATGGTCAACCGGCGGCCTCCTGTGTTGGCCTGCAAGAGCCTTACAGCGAACGCGTCGCCAGGATCAACGTGCCGGTAGTGTTCGTCGGTCCAGGCTGCGTCGCGCACGTCGTCGAACTGTAACCAGCCGCTGCCGTCGATGGTGTCTCGTATCAGTGAGGGTAGCAACGTCCACTGGCCCTGCTGCCAGGTCCACAGATTTTTCTCCAGCACACAGCCCGCCAGTTGGGGCAGCGTCCGGCGAATCGACTCGCTCTCGCCGTAGATCCAGAGATCGGTCACGTCTGCCAGGTCGTAACATGCCACGGGGTAGGGGCGTCCGAAGACCTCGATGAAGGGATGGTCGGTTTCGAATCGAGGGCGGATTACCTGGGGCATGCCCTGCTCGTTGGCCTCGATGGCCAACAGCGGCGTCTCAGGACCAAGGTAGAAACGAGTCAGAGAGGCGAAGTAGCGCGGCTCCATTACCAGAACATTGTGTTCATCGGGCGCAGGCAGGATCTTGAGGGCCTGGCGGGCGTTGGCTTTCTGCCAGACAGTGAAGTAGGGCAGCAGCGAAGCCAACGCTACGACGACGGCCAGCACGGCTAGCGTCCAGCGGGCCCGCCGCCAGGGCAGCGCCGCAAAACCGATCCCGGCCCACAGATAGATCAGGTAGGCGGCGCCAAGAAAAGGCCGCTGGATCCAGATGGCGGAACCTCTGGCGGCCGAATAGCCAAAGGCCACAGCTACCGGCAAGAGGATGAGCGTCAGGGCCAACAGCACCTCCAGGCGGCGCAGCCCCCCCTGCCGCCAGGCGTGGATCAGTCCGGCCACAGCCGGCGCGCCAGCGATGAGTGTGCCGATAACGAACCAGGCCGCAGCGGTCAGAGGTCTGGTCAATGGCACGGCTAGTTGTGCGCCGTCCAGGAAACGGTGGCGGGTCGCCGTCAGGCCAGCCGTCCAAAGCAGGTACAGATCGCGCAGGTCGACCGCTTCTGGGACCCATGCAGCGGGCGAGCTGGTGCCCTGGTGCAGCAGCAGAATGCGCACCATGGGCAGGATGGCCACCCCAACGGCCAGCGAGGCCAGCAACAGGGCGCGGTCAGCCAACGGCATGGTCAGTCGCAGTAGCCGTTTGACGATCAGGTAGCCTACGACGAAGGCAAGATTGGCGCCGACCACCAGCAAGCCGTACATGTGCGTCCACGCCAGGGCGGCGGTGGCGATGGCCCACACAACCAGCCAGCGCGGCCGGCCTTGTAGCGCCTTGACCAGGCCGATGTAGCTGAGGATCCAGGCCGCCGCCAGCACCGTGTACATGCGCGCTTCCTGGGCGTAGTACAGGTCGAAGGAGGAGACGGCCAGCAGGATGCCAGCGTAGATCGCTGCTGGTCTGCTCCATTCTCTGGCCAGGAAAAGCAGCACGGCCAGCAGAGCCAGGGCTGAGGCAACCAGACTGACCGCTCTCATGCCGGCTTCGTTGGCAGGCAGGACGCTCAAGGACACTTTGAGCAGCACGTAGTAGAGGGGCGCGTGGTGATCCCACTCGGACAACGCCATCATCTCCCCTGGCGTCAGGCGGCTCACCGACCAGGAGACAGCTTCATCAGCCCACAGCGACTGCCGGCCCAATTCGAACAGGCGCAGGCCGACGCCGAGCGTCATCAGCAGCGCTAGAGGCCACCAGCGCCGCAGCGCCAAGCCAAACCTCTGATACGCGGTCACACTGAACTCAGTCATAGGCGCATTGAATCGAGGGACGACGACTGTGGCTATCGAGCCTCGCTGGCATCCAGCAGCGTATTCAGCGCGGCGATCTGGGTAGACACCGCAGCCCTGGCTGTGCCGCCAAAGACGGCCCGCTGCTCCACTGACTGCTCAAAGTCAAACACCGCGACCACATCCGGCCCGAACTGCGGGCTGATGGCCTGATACTCGACCAGCGGCAGGCTGCGCAGGGGTACGCTCAACGCCTCGCTGCGCTTGACAGCCAGCCCGGCCAGCTCGTGGCTCTGGCGGAAGGGCACGCCGCGGCGCACCAGATAGTCGGCCAGGTCGGTGGCTACCAGCTCGTCGCCCAGCGCTGCCCGCATGCGTTCGGGACGGATGCTCAACGTGGCCAGCACGCCGGCTGCCACGGGCAGGGCCACCAGTACCGTGTCCACCGAGTCGAACAGCGGCTCTTTGTCCTCCTGTAAATCCTTGTTGTAGGCCGCGGGCAGGCCCTTGAGCGTCACCAGAAGGCTGGTCAGGTTGCCCACCAGCCGGCCAGCCTTGCCCCTCAGCAGCTCCAGCGAGTCGGGGTTGCGCTTCTGTGGCATCAGGCTGCTGCCGGTGCTCCACTGGTCGGCCACCTGCACGAAGCCGAACTCGCGGCTGCTCCACAGGATCAGGTCCTCGGCGATCTGGCTCAGATGGCTGCCCAGCAGCGCGGCCCAGCTCAGGAACTCGATTACGTAATCGCGATCGCGCACGGCGTCGATGGAGTTCGGTATCGGTTCGTCGAATCCCAGATCGGCGGCCAGTGCGTGGCGGTCCACGGCGAAGGGGTTGCCGGCCAGCGCGCCTGCGCCCAGCGGGCTGCGGTTGAGCCGTTTTCGCAGGTCGGCCAGCCGCTCCCGGTCGCGCTGCCAGGCCCAGGCGTGACTCAGCAGCCAGTGCGACCAGCGGATGGGCTGGGCCGGCTGCAGGTGGGTGTAGCCCGGCATCAGCACGTCGATCTCGGCTTCGGCCCGCTGCGCAGCCACGCGCAGCAGGTCTACCAGCAGGCTGTCCAACTCGTCCACCCGGCTGCGCAGCCACCAGCGCAGGTCAGTGGCCACCTGGTCGTTGCGGCTGCGGCCGGTGTGCAGCTTGCCGGCCACGGGGCCAATCAGCTCGCCCAGCCGTCGCTCCACGGCCGTGTGGATGTCCTCGTCGCCGGGGGCGAACTGGAAGCTACCGCCGCGCCATTCTTCGGCCACCTGTTCCAGCCCGGCCAGGAGCGTGTCGCGCTCCTCGCTGCTGAGCAGGCCGGCCGCGGCGATGGCGCTGGCATAGGCCATGCTGCCGAAGATGTCCTCCAACCACAGGCGCTGGTCGAAGGGCAGCGAGTCGTTGAACTGGCGCAGCAGCGGGCTGGCGGCCTGCTCGAAGCGGCCGCCCCAGAGAGTCGTCATGGTACCCTCCCTTACTCCCACGCGCTCACCGCATCCAGCGCCTTCATCTCCTCTTCGCTCAACCGCAGGCCCACCGCGCCCAGGCTGTTTTCGAGCTGCTCAACCGAGTTGGCGCCGATGATGGGCGAGGTGATGACCGGCTGGCTGAGTTGCCAGGCCAGCGCCATCTGGGCGATGCTCTTCCCGCGCGCCTGGCCCAGCTTCTCCAGCGCTTCCAGGATAGTGAAGCCCTTGTCGTTGAGGTAGCGACGCTGAATGCCGCTGGCGCGGGCGCTGTCGGGCACAGGTTCGTCGCGGCGGTACTTGCCGGTCAGGAAGCCGCCGGCCAGCGGGCTGTAGGGGATCACGCCGATGCCCTCTTCCTGGCAGAGTGGCAGCAGCTCGCGCTCGAAC
>JBFYTD010000229.1:0-4731 GCA_041300885.1 Anaerolineae bacterium
CCTCACCTCGATAGACCGTTATGTCGAATGGACCACCGGCGAGGACCTGCCCTTCGACCCCTGGCTGCGCGTCCATGCCCGGCTGGGCGCGCGCATCGTAAAGGTCTGCCACCAGGCCATGACCATCCCAGGGTCGATTGCCCAGTGGGAGCTGTGGACAGGCCTGCGCTTCCCCGACAGCGGCCCTTACATCGTGCCCGGCGCGCTCAACCCAGTGACGTTCGACGTGGACGCCGGTATTGGTGTTTATGTCGAGCCCAACGTATGGATGGCGCATACAAGCGCGCCGATGCCGTTCGCATCTGGGGATGCGAACTCCGCAGGGGGGGTGGTTGGTTAGGGCGCGTCCATCAGTTACATCACGGATTGGCTCGGTCAGGAGACCGGCCAAAGCGGGAACTAATAAATTGACGCTTCCTTAGCTCAGAAGCGACGGATCAGGAGAAAGCCGCCGGCCAGCAGCTTGCGGCGCAGCACGACCGGATAGCCCAGCGCGGCCAGCCGATGCGCGGCCGCCACGAACCAATGGCGCGACCCCCAAACGCGTGCGGCCATCGTCTCGAGCGCCGCCCGCTTCCACGCCTCCATCAAGGCATAGACCGGCTCCCCCGGCGTCATGCGATGGATCAGATTCTTAGGCAGCACCGGCTGGAACTGCCCCGGATCGAACCCCAAGCGAAAATTCGTACTGAACAACAAACCCTCATAGCGCAGTCCGGCTCCCTCTCCTCCCGGGAGAGGGCTGGGGTGAGGGTCGCGCCGCAGCACATTCGCTACCCACACCCGCCCAAACGGCTCCGAGGTGCCCTCGATCAACAGCCCGCCCGGCAGCAGGCTCTCTCCCATCGCCTCCCATGCCGCGGCCACCTCCCGCTCTTCGTACTGGCGCAGCACGTTGAAGGCGCGGATGATGCGCACGGCATCCTGGCAGCCATCGGCCCGCGGCCGCAGCGGCAGGTTGAACCCTCCCAGGCGGAAATGAGTCAGATTGTCGGCGTACAGCTGCGCTGCGGCCACCCGCTCCGGATCGATCTCCACCCCCAGCACCGGCAGGGCAGGATTGATGCGCCGCAGACGTTCGGCGCTCTCCAGGGTCGTGGCCGGCTCGGCTCCGTAGCCCAAATCGACAAAGAATGCGCCGTCGTAGGGACCATCGGCCCGGCGCAGCAGCCCCGGATCGTACACGGCCAGGAAGGTATCGACTCGCCGCAGCCGGTTACGGGCCGTCTTGCCGCGCGTCGGTTGGCCCAGGGGACGTTTGGGTGGTGCCAGGGGATGGCGCCGGGCGCTCATGCCACCCAGTCGACGCGGCCGGTCTCGGCTGTGTCGTAGCCACCCAGCGCGTCAATGGCGGCCTTGGCTGCCGCGCTGACCAGCCACTCAGCCATCGCCTGCACGGCCGGCTGCTCCCAGACCGCGGCCGGGATGGCCAGGTCGTAGCGCTCGCTGGCCAGCGGCACGAAGCCCAGCCCGCGGGCCAGCGCCGCGGCCTCGATGCCCAGCCCCACGTCGGCCCGTCCCGCGACGACGGCCTCGGCCACGGCGCTGTGGGTGGCGACCTCCACATCGTAGCCGGCGATTGCAGCCACATCCACGCCGGCCGCGTGCAGTTGCTCATCCAGCCAGACGCGCGTGCCCGCGCCGCGTTGGCGGTTGATGAAGCGCAGCCTGGCGCGAGCCAGGTCGGCCAGACTGGAGACGCCCTGCGGGTTGCCCGCCGGCGTGATCAAACCCAGGCGCCGGTGGGCCAGGGTCAACAGGGCCACCGGCCGGCCGGGCAGGACGTGCTCGACGAAGGCGCGGTTGTAGCTGTCACTGGCCTGGTCCCATAGGTGACAGCCGGCCAGGTCGGCCTCACCCTGCGCCAGCGCCATCAGGCCGCCCAGGCTGCCGCAAAAGCGCACCGCCAGGGTCCAGCCGGGCGCAATCTCGTCGAAAGCCGCGGCCAGCAGTGAGATGGCGGGGTCATGGCTGCCGGCGAAGCGCAGCGTGTGCTGGGGAGCCGCTGGCTGCGCGTCGGAGATGCTCTGCCAACGTTCGAGCGCCAGGCGCAGCGCCTGCTCGACCTCGCCGGCTGCATAGCCGGACGCCAGCATGTCCAGCAGAAAGCGCTCGGTCTGGTTGACCAGCGTCGCGCGGCGCAGCGGCGCCGCCGGGCCGGCCGGAGACGCTGCCTCAGCCACACGGGTGCCCTGGCCGAAGCGGGTGGCCACCAAGCCCTCGCGCGTCAGCTCGGCATAGGCGCGCTGCACCGTGCCTACCGTGCAGCGCCAGCGCTCGGCCATGGCGCGCAGGGAAGGCAACGAGTCGCCCGGCTCCAGTGTGCCATAGACGATCTCCTGGCGCACAGACTCGGCGATTTGCAGGTAGAGTGGGGTACGATCGGGCTGGGTGCTCATGTCTGAGGTTATACAGCAGCACGACGGATTCGCCAAGTGGACGGGCTTGCCACAAACGGCAAGCGGTGCTAAGCTTGGGCCAACCCGGCGAATGAAATACCTGCACTTGCATCGCAGGTGCAAGTGTTCACCGGCTGAACCCGAAAAAGCCCCTCAGGGCTCGCCGGAACCGTCGCCAGCGCCTGCCCTGCAGAGCCGGGTAAGTAAGGGCGCTTCTCAGCTTCAGCCAGGGGATTTCCAATCCCTGGCTCTCCAACGCATCAGGAGCCAACGCACATGAGCTCACCCACCTCCCTCACCCAACGACCCGCCTGGCAGGCCCTGGCGGCGCACTATGACCAGATCAAAGACGTGCATCTCAGGACCCTGTTCGCCGACGACCCGCAGCGCGGCGAGCGACTGACGGCCGAGGCGGCCGGCCTGTTCCTGGACTACTCCAAGCACCGCATCAGCGACGAGACGCTGCGCCTGCTGGTTGGGCTGGCCAAGGAATGCGGCCTGCGCGACCGCATCGACGCCATGTTGCGCGGCGACAAAATCAACATCACCGAGAACCGGGCGGTGCTGCACACGGCGCTGCGCGCGCCGGCCGGCCGGCAGATCTTCGTCGACGGCGTGGACGTGGTGCCGGACGTCCATGCCGTGCTGGACAAGATGGCCGGCTTCGCGCAGCAGGTGCGCAGCGGCCAGTGGTTAGGCTACACAGGGAAGCCGATCCGCAATGTGGTCAACATCGGCATCGGCGGCTCCGACCTGGGCCCGGTGATGGCCTACGAGGCGCTGCGCCACTACTCGGCGCGCGAGCTGACCTTCCGCTTCGTCTCCAACGTGGATGGCACCGACTTCGCCGAGGCCACGCGCGACCTGGACCCGGCCGAGACGCTGTTCGTCGTCTCCTCCAAGACCTTCACCACCCAGGAGACCATGACCAACGCTCACACGGCGCGGGCCTGGACGCTGGCCGCCCTGCACGACGACGCCGCCATCGCCAAGCACTTCGTGGCCGTCTCCACCAACGCGGCCAAGGTCAGCGAGTTCGGCATCGACACAGCCAACATGTTCGGCTTCTGGGACTGGGTCGGCGGCCGCTATTCGATGGACTCGGCCATCGGCCTGTCCACCATGCTGGCGGTAGGACCGGACGGCTTCAAGGCGCTGCTGGCCGGCTTCCACGCTATGGACGAACACTTCCGCAGCGCCCCCTTCGAACGCAACCTGCCCGTGTTGCTTGGCCTGCTGACGGTGTGGTACAACGACTTCTTCGGCGCCCAGACAGTGGCCGTGCTGCCCTACGACCAGTACCTCAAGCGCTTCCCGGCCTATTTGCAGCAGCTCACTATGGAGAGCAACGGCAAGCGGGTGACGCTGCAAGGCGCAGTGATCGACGACTACGAGACCAGCCCGATCTACTGGGGCGAGCCGGGCACCAACGGCCAGCACTCCTTCTACCAGTTGATCCACCAGGGCACCAAGCTGATCCCGTGCGACTTCATCGGCTTTGCCCACTCGCTCAACCCGCTGGGCCAGCACCACGACCTGCTGATGTCCAACGTCTTTGCCCAGGCCGAGGCGCTGGCCTTCGGCAAGACCACGGAGGAGGTGCTGGCCGAGGGCACGGCTGAGTGGCTGGCCCCGCACCGCACGTTCCCCGGCAACCGGCCCAGCAACGTCATCCTGGCCGAGCGGCTGACGCCGGAGGTGTTGGGCGCGCTGATTGCCCTGTACGAGCACAGCGTCTTCGTCCAGGGCGCGATCTGGGACGTCAACCCCTTCGACCAGTGGGGCGTCGAGCTGGGCAAGGTGCTGGCCAACCGCATCGTCCCAGAGCTGACCAGCCAGGCCGCGCCCGATCTGCGCCACGACAGCTCCACCAACGCGCTGATCCGGCGCTATCGCAGCCTGCGCGGCCACGCGTAGACCGTGATATACGGGGCGTTTCCGGTCATTCCCGTGAAGACGGGAATCCAGTCTGGCGGGCGCTGGATTCCCGTCTTCACGGGAATGACGGAGCGCCTGACCCGGTGATCGATGGATTGACGACGATGCCCAATTTGACCATCTTCCCCGACAAAGACGCCTTCATCGCCGGCGCGGCTGAGTTCATAGTCGAGCGGGCGGTGGAGGCCCTAGCCGCGCGCGGGCGTTGGACCGTGGCGCTGGCCGGCGGCGGCACGCCGAAGCCGATCTACCAGCGCCTGGCCGAGGCTGGCTACGCGCAACGCGTCGACTGGCAGCGCGTCCACGTCTTCTTCGGCGACGAGCGCTGCGTGCCGCCCGAGGACAGCCGCAGCAATTACCGCATGGCCAGAGAGGCGCTACTGGACTTCGTGCC
>JBFYTD010000230.1:0-4730 GCA_041300885.1 Anaerolineae bacterium
TGTGCGCTGCGTGACTTGTGTCTGGTTCTGGCTGGATGCTATAATTCATTCAACATGCGGAGTCGAGCACGCCCACGTGCGGGTTTGTCGCACACGCGCCGCACCTGGGGGTGCTTACTCCGCTACTACTGACACGAGGAGTCGAGCACGCCCACGTGCGGGTGTCGCATACGCCGCACCTGCGGGTGCTTACTCTGCAATGATTGCCCTTAGTTTACACGCCTAACGCTTAGAAAACGCTTAGAACCATGACACCGACGCTGCGAATCTCACTCCTTGGGGACGTTGCCATTCAGGTGGGGGACGAGGTCGTCGCCGGCCTGCCCTCGCGCGCGGCCGAGGCGTTGCTGATCTATCTGGTGTGCACTCCGCGCCCTGTGGCCCGCGAGAAGCTGGCCGAGCTGCTGTGGGCCGAGCGCAGCCAGGCGCAAGCCCTCACCAACCTGCGCACCATCCTGACCCCGCTGCGCCGCGAGCTGGGTGATTACCTGGTCGTTACCCGACAAACCTTAGCCTTCGATCACGCTCGCGACTATTGGCTGGATATGGCCGAGTTCGAGCGGGGCTTTGGCGCGCTGGACCCGGCCCGGCGACCCACCCAGCTTGATGCCGGCCACGCGCAGCAGTTGCAGGCCGTGTTGGATCTCTACCAGGGCGACTTTCTGGAGGGGTTCTACCTGCGCGACGGCCAGGGCTTCGAGGAGTGGGCCACCCTGCAGCGGGAGCGGCTGCGCCACCTGGCCCGAGAGGGCTTTCGCACGCTGGCCAGCTACCAGCTTAAGACGGGCGCTTATCTGGACGGGATCACCACTGCAGCGCGCTGGCGACACCTGGACCCCTACAGCGAGGAGGCCTGTCGCAACCAAATGTGGCTCTACGCGCGCGCCGGCCAGCCTCATCTCGCCCTCCAATGCTACCAGGACTTCAAGACCCTCTTGCAGGCCGACATGGGTGTGGCGCCGGGCGCCAACACGGCTGCGTTGTTTGATCACCTGCGTGCATTGCCCTTTCCCCCGCCCATCGATCTGCCTGAGCCGGGCGCGGCCTTTGTGGGCCGCGAGGCTGAGATGGCCGCCATCGAAAGTCTGCTGGCCGCGTCCGGCAACCGTTTGTTGACTCTGGCCGGCCCCGGCGGCATCGGAAAGACCCGCCTGGCCATCGAGGCTGCCCGCAGCCTGGCCCAGCGGTTGCCGGGCAGGTTTCTCGATGGAGTCTGCTTTGTCCCGCTGGCCACGCTGAAATCGGCCGAGTCGATCCCCTTGCGCGTGGCCGACGCGGTAGGGTTTTCTTTGCAGGGACCCGACTCGCCCCGCAAGCAGGTGTTGGCCCATCTGGCGGCGCGTGAGGCGCTGCTCATCCTGGACAACGTCGAGCACCTGCTGGACGAGCGGGGAACTGCGGTTAGCTTCCTGATTGATCTGTTGCGCCGGGCGCCGGGCGTCAAGCTGCTGTTGACCTCGCGCGAGCGCCTGAGCCTCTACGAAGAGGTGATCTTCGACGTGGAGGGACTCGCGACCCCGCAGGACGACGACCTGGCGCCATCCAGCGCAGCGCTGCTTTTCGTGGCGAGCGCCCGCCGGGTCAGCCGCGACTTTGCCCCCGGCGCAGCCGAGCTGAGCTGCATCGCGCGGGCCTGCCGGCTGGTGCAGGGAGTGCCGCTGGCCATCGAGCTGGCCGCGAGCTGGCTGCGCCACTATAGCTGCTTCCAAATCGTCCAGCAGATCGAGCACAGCCTGGACTTCCTGGCCAGCGATTATCGCGATCTACCCGAACGCCAGCGTAGCCTGCGCTCCGTGTTCGAATATTCGTGGCGGCTGCTGAGCGACGAGGAGCAGACTGCCCTGGCGAAGTTGTCGGTCTTTGTGGGTGGATTTTTGCACGACTCAGCCCAGGCGCTGCTCGGCCCGGCCGCGCCGGTCACCGATCTGGCCGACAAGTCGCTGGTGCAGCGCCAGGCTGGCGGGCGTTTCGACCTGCATCCCCTGCTGCGCGCCTACGCCGCCGAAAAGCTGGCTTTGAACTCGCCGGCCCAGATAGACATAACAGATCGACATGCGACCTACTTCCTGGACTATCTGGCCAGCCAGGGCAGCGGCGAATCACCTGCGCAGCGCGCCGCCATCCGCGCCGAGTTGGCCAACATCCGCTGCGCCTGGGAGTGGGCGACCCAACGCCGCATGGTCGATATCCTGGGGCGAGCGGCGGGAACGATGCACAGCTTCTACAGCATGCAGAGTTGGTTCCAGGAGGGGATAGATATCTTTGCCCAGACTCTGGCCGCGCTGGAGAACGGCGACAGCGGCGCGGCAGCGCTGCGCGGGGAGCTGTTGGGGCGCAAAGCCCGCATGCATATCCACATCGGCGAGCTGGCGCAGGCCCGGGCCGACCTGCAACGCGCGCTGGCCGACCTGCCGCAGATCGATGACCTGCAGCGCCGCGCCAGCGTGCTGGACTCGCTGGCCATCAGCCGCTACTACGCCGGTGACTACGCCGAGGCCGCCGCGCTGGCTGAGGAAAGCCTGCGCCTGGCCGAGCTGGCGGAGGACGAGGATGGGATCGGCTTCGCTCTCAACTTCCTGGGCAGTTGCGCCAAGGCGCAGGGCGACTATGCCCGCTCGCACGCCTATTTCCAACGCTCGGCCGAGCGCTATCTGCGGCTACGGGACGAGGTTGGCGCGGCCATGGTCTTCAACAATCTTGGCAACCTGGCGCAGGCCTCCGGCGACTGGGATGATGCTCAGCGCTATTACCAGCAGAGCGGTGAGCTGTTCAAAGCGCACGACCACGTGCATGGCGCGGCCACGACCTTGGCCAACGCCGGCCGGCTGGCCTGCAAGCAGGGAGCAACCGACACGGCCCGCACGCTGCTGGAGGAGAGCCTGGCCTTGAAGCGCACCATCGGGGACGGCCGCGGCGAGGCGGTGGCGTTGGCCGGATTGGGGGAGGTGGCGTTGGCTACCGGCGCCTATGCCGAGGCCAGAACGGTCTTGCGTCAAGCGCTGGAGCAGGGCCATCAAAGCGGCGACATGAAACTGATGCTGGAGATTGTGGTCTCGTTCGCCGAACTGCTCGCCAAGCAAAACCGGCGCGACGACGCCATCTGGCTGCTAGGCTACACCCTCCAGCACCAGGGCGCTTCGCAAGAAGCGCGCCAACACGCCGAGCGCTTGGCCGGAGAGATGGGCGTGGACTGGCAGGGAGCTGAGGCTGGCTGGCCAGATGCGGCCGCCGTGCTCGACTGGCTGCGCTCGCTGTGAGAAAGGGCTGCTCGCCGCCGAGCCAGTTGCCGTAGGGCCGGCTACCAGCCGGACATCTGACCCACCTCAACACGCCGTTCGGGGACAAAACGTCCGGCTATTAGCCGGACCTACCGGAAATACTCTGGCCCAACGAATTCCAGCAACACCGGGTTGACTGCTTCTCCGGCCGCCGTCGATTGTAGCTCCGCCAGCCGGTCCAAATAGGCTGCCTCGGCCGCCGCGTCGGCGCAGTCCGGACCTAACAGCACCACATCCCCAGCGAAATGGCACGTCTCCAGCCCGCGCACATCCGCGATCCAGCGCAGGAGGCCATAGTAGGCGCGCGGCTGCACGCCGTAGCGGTCATCGTTCAGGTCGACCAGCACCCAGTCCACCCGGTCGGCCACGAACAGGATGCGCGGGTCGTGCAGCAGGTACAGTCCCTCCCGGTTGGCCAGGTGCGGCGCGTAGGCCTCGGTGGTGGCCACCGCGCCGTCGGCCGGCAGCAGCGCCGCGGCTTCCTGGAACGTCGTTGAGTTGATCCTGCTGGTTAGGCCGTAGTTCTCCCAGTCCGTTTGCCCCGTCTGTGGCTGCCAGAACTGGTCGAAGCTCAACGCCAGCAGCGCGCAGACGGCCAGCCAGAGCAAGGTGAGCGTGAAACTTGAAACTTGAGACCTGACACGTGATACTGCCACCCGCTCCATCCCATAAACCGCCGCCGCAAACACCACCGGGATCATCAACGCCGCGTAGTGGAAGTAGATCGAGGCCTGGTAGAGGTTGCCGGCCAGCCAGTTGATGGTCAGCGTGGGCAGGGCGAGGAGAATGGCCGGGCTGAGCGGCGGCAGGAAGCCCACGGGGAGCAGGAATTTGACCAGCATCCAAAGTCGCCGCGGCTCGCCCAACAGGTGGCCGGCGATGCGGCCGGGGTTTTGAAGCGCACCGCTGATGATATCGAACGGCCCGCTGCCCAGCCAAGCATAGCGGGCCAGCGTGTCCGACTCGGCCCCGCGAAAGGCAGGGATGACGGCGAACAGCGCAACCAGCGCCCAGGCCACGCCAATGGCCGCCCAGGCCAGGCCCGCGGTTTGCAGCCGACGGTCGCGTGGTGTGGTTATTTGTTCGGGCCGGTCTTTGCGCACGCCTTCGGCAGCCCCGGAGGTCTGCCGGAGTGGGCCTGACCGAGCCATGACAGGGCGAGGGGCGCGGCCGCGCCACCAGGCCCACAGGCCGATGCCGGCCACGGTCAGCCCTACGTCTTCCTTGGTCAGCATGGCCAGCAGCAGCGCCAGGCTCATCACCCCCAGCCGCCGCGCCTCCAGCGCCCAGAAGGCCAGCAGCAGCAGCGGCACGGCGAAGGCTTCCTCGTGGAACTCGAAGCGGTTGACGAACCCCAGCGCAGGGTAGGTCAGGTAGATCAACGCCAGCAGCAGCGCGGCCAGGTGCGCGCCCTGCGGCCAGTGGGGCAGAAGTTGGCGGCGGGCCAGCAGC
>JBFYTD010000231.1:0-4717 GCA_041300885.1 Anaerolineae bacterium
GCTGGCGCATCTGGCCCGGCAACTGCTCGATCTCCCGCCGTGTCCGCCTGGAGAAGTCAATCTGGTAGGTCATCGTCGCCGAGCCAGTCTTCGATCTCGGGTGGCGTCCAGCGCTCGAATGTGTCCTCGCCCCTGGCACCGGCCAACTCGGTCTTCAGGGCCTCGATGCTGCATTCCAGGTCGTCGATGTACTCGGCGATGGCATTCCATCGCTCAGGCAATACCAGTACGGCCGCCGGCTGGCTGCGGTTGGCCAGCACGACCGGCCCCTCCTTCAGGCGTTTGAACACCTCCAGATGGCGATGTTTTAGATCAGAGACGGGCGCCATTTGGGGAATTGGGTACATCGCACACTCCTTCATAGCCTAATCGTGGTACTTCAAAGGCTATCTTATACTAGCTGCTATGCCTTGTCAACTCGAAGCCGTTCATCCGCGAGTACACTGTTGTCCAGCTTGCTTGTGCGATAGCCCCGTGGTAAGATGCGGGCCGTTCCCTGGCCATGAAACACCGATTTCGCTCCCTCCTTCTTGGCTTGACCTTGGCACTGTTCAGCCTGGCCGCAGCGCTGCTGCTGCTGGAAATGCTGACGCGCGCGCTGGGCCTGGCTGCGCCGGCCGAGCCAACCGGCAACTTCTGGCGTACGGACCCTCAAACCGGCTGGTCGCTGCAGCCGGGCGCAACCGGCCGCTGGTTCAATCCCCCCTTTGAGTACGACGTCCAGGTGGCCATCAACAGCCAGGGCCTGCGCGACGTGGAGCGGGCCGGCTACGACAAGGCCGCGGGCGTCTTTCGCATTCTGCTGCTGGGCGATTCCTACGTGGAGGGGCTGCGCGTGCCGCTGGAGCAAACCTTCGGCAAGACGCTGGAGGCGGAGCTGAACGCCAGCGCGCCAGCCGGGCAGCGCTACGAGGTGGTCAACGCCGGCGTCAGCGGCTGGGGGACCGACCAGCAACTGCTCTGGCTGCGCAATGAAGGCGCCAAATACCAGCCGGACCTGGTGCTGTTGAGCTTCTTCCCCGGCAACGATTTTCAGAATATCTCCGAGACCCTGGAGGTAGCCAACTTGGGTCGGGTGCAAAAGCCCTTCTTCCAGCACACGGCGGAGGGACTGACGCTGCGCTATCATCCCTTCGACCCTGAGACCGTCCCTCAGCCCGCTCCGCCGGCGGATTTGGTCGAGACTGCCCCAACCCGCGCCGCCCAACGCCTGGCCGGCCTGCGCGCCTGGCTCAGCCAGCACTCGGCGCTGCACCGCTTCGTGGCGACAACCGTGGACGAGGCCGCGCCTCCCCTCGCCCTGCGGCTGGCTGGCTGGGGCCTGATCGACGCACCCCGCGCCGCGGCCGTTGCCCGGATGGGACCGCAGTACATCCCGGTAGCCTACGGCATTTACCGCCAGCCGCTGGCCGCCGATTGGGTCGAGGCTGTCGCTTTGGCCGGCGATCTGGTCGAGACAATGGTGGAGGACGTCAACGAGCTGGGCGGCCGGCTGGCCGTGGTCAGCGTACCCGCGCCCGAGCAGGTCAACCCGGAACGCTGGCAGCGCGCCGTGCAGCGCTACAGCGCCATGCAGACCGGCCAGTGGGATTTGGAGCAGCCCAGCCGCGCCGCCCAGCAAGTGGCCGAGCAGGCTGGCGTTCCCTTCCTCGACCTGTTGCCGATCTTTCGGGAAGCCGCAACGTCTTCAGAACCGCTGCACCTGAGCGTCGACGGCCACTGGACGCCGGCCGGCGAGCGGCTGGCCGGCGAGGCCGTCGCCGACTTTCTGCGCGCTAGCGGGCTTGCGACTCCGTCCCCTTGACCCTATTGCTATGGACGGCCTCCTGATCTCTATTGCTGTGGCCGGTCTCCTGACCGAGCCACGATAAGTTGGCTTGCGTCATGGCGTTGCCGAGGGCGAAAGCAAGTAGGATGCGCCTGAGTAGCCATCCAGCCATACGCGCAACTCACCCTGGCTGTTCACCGATCCTGCCACCAGGTCGCTGAACATATCGACGGCCTGGCCCGGCTGCACGTGCGCCAACCGCACCTCCTCGTCCACCGGTTCGGCGCCGAAGTTCAGCGCCGTCACCTGTGTGCCCAGCCCCTCCGGCAGCTCGTGAACCATGACCAACAGGCCGGGGCTGGCCGTGTCGGGCACGTCGATCTGGCGCGCGGCGTAGAGCTTGTAGGCCTGGCGCACCTGCAGCATGGCCTTGAGCTGGCTGGCGAAGGAGTCAGGCCGGCTGAGCTGTTCCGGCAGCGAGCCATAGAGTGCCACAGCCTTGGGCAGGCCGGCCGCCGAGCCGGTCGCGTCTGGGTTGGCGCCCAGCAGATCGTAGGCCCCGCGGTTGATCCAGCGTGTGTCGCCGTCGGCCATCAGATCCGCCACCAGGTCATGGGCCAGCGGCAGCGCGCCCACCAGGTCCCAGCCGGAAAGGGCGAAGACGCCGGGCTGGAAGGCGTTATACATGGCCAGCAGCAGGTGTAGTTGCTGGATGTGCTGCACCTGGACGTCGTCGAGGTGGGTCAGATCGTTGATGCCCAACGCCGCGGCCGCCACACTGGCCATGGTGCAAGCCACGCCGTTGGTTACGAAGCGCAGGTTGTAGGGCGCGTTCTCGCCGCTGATGCGGTCGTACATCACGCTGCGCACCCGGTCGCGGATCTCGAAGCCGCTCAGCTCCTCGCCGTCCAGGACGAAACGGTCCTCGGCGTGCAGCGTCCAGAAATGCACCAGCTCCAGCGTCAATTCGTCGTGGTTCTGCAAGCCGTGGATCAAGTAGGCCGGCTCCACGTCGTGGGCCTGCATCTCGCGCAGCATCAGGCGCAGGTAGGCTACGTTGCCGGTGACCAGCGCGTGCTGGCAGGCGGGCCGGGTCACGAAGTCGTAGGCCAGGTCAGCCCCGCCCTTGCTCATGGCCGCGATGTCGTCCACGGTCAGGTTGAGCTCTTGAAAACTGAAGCCGCCCAGCTTGCGCACCATGCCGGCGATGATCTGGTTGGCAGTCAGGGACAGCGGATGCCCCTCGGACCAGGCCAGTGCGTAGGGCCGCTTTTCCACGCCCAGAAAGCCGTTGGCGTCCAGCCGCACCATCTTGGCGCCCAGCACGCCCAGCGAATGCAGCGCGTCGCCGATCACCAGCCGCGGCGCGGCGAAGCTGGGATCGAGCCAGTTCAGGCTGGGCTGGCCCTGTTTGAAGTAGTGCAGGTAGACCCAGCGCCGCGCCGCGCCATCGACCCCCTCGACTACAGCGGTGGCGCTCCAGTTGCTTTCCTTCACCCCCGGCTCGTAGAAGATGATGCGCTGCAGCTCGCCGACGATGGTGCCCTTCTCGGCCAGACTGGCGACCGCAGTCTGGTTCAGGTTCACTGAGTCCTCGCCCGGCGGCACCGGCGGCAGCAGCTCCCAGTCCTCGGGCGCGATCTCGACCATGTGGAACAGGCCGGGGTAGTCGCCGTAGGCCCGCTCGGCCAGGCGAAAGTCGGCGCCCTTGCCCAGGTGGGCCGGGATGACGTCGTCGATCACCACGGCGCCGACCGCGGCCGCGGTTTGACTCATGGCCGTGTATTCCTCAGCCGTGCCGAACTGCGGATCGATGTCCAGGCTGATGCGGTCGAAATGGCCGTCGATGGTGGGGGTGTAGTCCGTCCCGCGCAGCCCGCCGGCCTGCTTCATCGGCCCGGTGTGGATGGCCTGGATGCCGATGTCGGCAAAGGTACGCCACAGCGCCGGGTCGCCCAGCGTCGCCAGCACCGACTGGCCGTCGCTGGTGATGATCGCGCCGGGGTAGGCCGTGAACCAGACCGAGGCCGTAGCCGACGCCGCGCGCGGCTGCGCCTCAGCGTAAGGATAGCGCCATTGGCTGCCCTGGCCGGAGTAGCGGGCTGCGATGGGGCGGACGGCTTCGAGCATGGCGTGGTCGAGGAGCCAGGAGATGTGGGTGGGGGTTGAGTCAGGCATAATGATTCTGTGGTTGCCGTGTGGTCACCAAATGTCGCTCATTTTTGGCCGGGCGTATCGGATGGCGCAGAATTGTCTGCTGCGATTCGGCGAGTTCCCGTGCAATCTGGATAGGCGGAACAACCCCAGAACGGTTGCCCTGCACGCGGCCCCTGGCGCGTCGTGCGCCGGATCATGGGTTTGCCACACTGCGGGCAAGCCGGCCCTGGGGTGGCCTGCTGTGGTCCGTGCTTGAACTCGGATCGCGCCTGGTAGAGCCTCTCAGTGAAGCCACCGTCTTCGACAAAACCCCGCTCTTGTGCCTCGATCTGGCGTTTGAGCAGGTAGGTGGCCTGGTTGATCAAACAGATCAGCGTATTTGCGGCAACTTCGGGAGTCGCCGTTGCGATGCTGTAGGGATCATATGTGGCGGACTCGTCGGACTGGTATCTTCGGCGTACTGCCAAGGCCTCGAGCGAGTCTTTGTGCCATTGACGCAGGCGGCGCTGGCGCAGGAAATCCTCATAGTCCAGCAGTAGCTCCTCCAGGCTGGCCTTGGCCACGTTGGTCAGTTTGATCTCTGTCTTCTTGGATGTTGCAGCCGCCATGCTGCCCTCGGCGGTGTTCTGCCGGCCACTGCGGGCGGCCTGGACCATCTGGTCATGGGTGCGAGAACGCTTGTCGATGAAGCGGTCGCAGAAGATGACCGTGCCGTCATAGATTAGCTCGGCCACCTGGAAGCTTCGCAGTTTGCGGTAGCCACCGGATGGCGAAAGCGCGGTGGGCGAATGG
>JBFYTD010000232.1:0-4667 GCA_041300885.1 Anaerolineae bacterium
ATTCATGACACAACAAGCCATCAAAAAAGTCGTGCTCGCCTACTCGGGCGGGCTGGATACCTCCGTTATCGTGCCCTGGCTGCGCAACAACTACGGCTGCGAGGTGATCTGCTTCACGGCCAACCTGGGCCAGGGTGAGGAGCTGGGCGGCCTGGAGGAGAAGGCCCTCGCCTCGGGCGCCAGCAAGATCTACATCGAAGACCTGCGCGAGGAGTTCATCACCGACTACCTGTATCCCATGATGCAGGCCGGCGCAATCTATGAGCGCAAGTACCTGCTGGGCACCAGCGTCGCCCGGCCGCTGATCGCCAAGCGCATGGTGGAGATAGCCGAACTGGAGGGCGCGGACGCGATCTCTCACGGCTGCACCGGCAAGGGCAACGACCAGGTGCGCTTCGAGCTGACGGTCATGGCGCTCAACCCGCGGCTGCGCACCATTGCCCCCTGGCGTGAGTGGACCATCCGCAGCCGCAAGGACGCGCTGGACTACGCCGCCGAGCACAACGTGCCCGTCACCGCCACCGAGAAGTCGATCTACAGCCGCGATCGCAACCTGTGGCACCTAAGCCACGAGGGCGGCCTGCTGGAGGACCCCTGGAACGAGCCGGAAGAGGTCATGTACCAGTGGTCGGTCAGCCCCGAGGCCGCGCCCGACCAGCCAGAGGAGATCACCATCGACTTTCAGGGCGGCATCCCCAAACGCATCAACGGCGTCGCGCGCGGGCCTATCGGCCTGCTGGAGACGCTGAACGAGCTGGGCGCCAAGCACGGCATTGGCCGCATCGACCTGGTAGAGAACCGGCTGGTGGGCATGAAGTCGCACGGCGTCTACGAAACCCCCGGCGGCACGATTCTCTACACCGCCCACCAGGCGGTGGAGGAACTGTGCCTGGACAAGCAGACCTTGCAGTTCAAGCAGCAGGCCGCGCTGAAGTATGCCGAGCTGACCTACAACGGCCAGTGGTTCACTCCGCTGCGCAAGTCCTTGGATGCCTTCGTCCAAGCCACCCAGGAGAACATCAGTGGCAGCGTGCGCCTCAAGCTCTACAAGGGCAACGTCATCCTGGTGGGCCGGCGCTCGCCCCATTCGCTCTACCGTGAGGACTACGCGACCTTCGGCGAGGAGGACGTCTACGACCAGAAGGACGCCGAGGGCTTCATCAAGATCTTCGGCCTGCCTATGAAGGTCGAGGCCATGCTGGACATCGCCGGCGTCGGCGCCAGCAAGTACCGCACGCCGGATTACTCCAAGTTCAAGCGCGATTAGATGACTGGGTGTTTGGGTGATTGGATGACTGGATGATTAGGTGACTGGTCAGGCACGGCTCTCAATCAACTAATCAACCAATCACCTAATCACCTGCGCCCCAGTTCCCCGTAGCACTATGTCAAACGATTTCGGCCACCGAGCCTCCGCCGCGCTGGAGGACGACTTCCTGCGCACGACGTTGACGCGCTCGATAAAGATTCTCAAACGGCAGCGCGCCAGCGCCTTTGCCGACACGACGCCTTTCAGCCGACTGCAAGCCGAGGCGCGGTCTGTGCGTATGGGCGCACTGGGCCGGTTGCCTGAGCTGCTGGAACAACTGGAGCGCCAGGCGCGCGCTAACGGCATCGAGGTGTTTTGGGCTGAGGACGCGGCGGCAGCCAACCGCTACCTCCTGGCGTTGGCGGAGGCGCGGCGGGTGCGCCAGGTCGTGCGCAGCCACTCGGCTGCCGTCGAGGAAATTGGCCTGGACGCTGCGCTGGCCGCAGCCGATACAGGGGTGGTGCTGACCCAGGTTGGCGACTATATTGTACAGCTTAGCGGCGACACGCCCTCGCACATGGTCTTCCCGGCGCTGCACCGCCGCAAAGAGGATGTGGCCGATCTCTTTGAGGCAAAGCTGGACGTGCCCAAGACGCTGGATATCCAAGCCCTGGCCAGCATGGTGCGCTTCAAGCTGCGCCGGCCGATCCTGGAGTCCACCCTGAGCGTCAGCGGCGTGGCTTTTGGTGTGGCCGAGAGCGGCACGCTGATCCTGACCAGCGACAGCGGCGACGACCGCTTCGCCCTGGCGACCTCGCCCTTTCATGCGGCCATCATGGGCATCGACCAAGTGGTGGCTAGCCTGGATGACCTGGCGCTGCTGCTGCCGCTCTTGTCCCGCAGCGCCAGTGGGCAGCCGCTGGTCAGCTACACGACCTGGCTGAACGGCCCCGTGCCCGCCGGCGCCCCTGACGGCCCGCGCGAAGTGCATCTGATCCTACTAGACAACGGTCGCAGCGATCTGTTGCGCTGGGGCTACGGCGAGGCGTTGACCTGCATCCGCTGCGGCGCGTGCCAGAACGCCTGCCCGGTCTACCGCGAGATCGGCGGCCAAGCCTACAGCAGCCGGGGCGCAGGCCCCATCGACTCGGTGTTCCTGCCGCTGCTGCCGGCGCCGCTGCTTAGCCAGCCGGTGGCAGGGTCAGGGCGATTGAGCCGATCCCGCCAGTCGGTTGATTCTCCACCGGCGGTCATGCCAACCCTGTCGCTGGCGGAGTCGCCGCCGTTGCGCGGCGCTCCCTTCGTCGATCTGCCGCACGCCAGCACGCTGTGCGGCGCCTGCGCCGACGTTTGCCCGGTGGGTATCGACATCCCGCGGCTGCTGGTCCGCCTGCGGGGCGACCTGGTGGAGGCCGGCCAAAGCGGGTTCAACCAGCGGCTGTTGCGCCGTGCCTATCGCTGGGGCATGGCTGACGCCGGTCGCTATCGCCGGATGCACCGGTGGCTGCGGCGCAGCAATCTGCCGCGCCACTGGCCGCAGCCGGCAGCGCAAACCTTCCGCGATCGCTGGCAGACAAGGCGCGGGCAATGACTCTCTCCGATGGACGAGCGACGATTCTGGCCCGTCTGGCTGCCGTCCCGGCCGGCGCGCCTTCTCCCCTTTCCGGCGCGCATGCAGAGGTCATGCCTACGGCCGATTGGGACGCCGCGACGCTGATCGAACGTTTCGTTCAGGCGCTGGACAGGCTATGCGTGTCCTGGGAGATTGCCGAAAGCGCGGTGGTCGCCCGGCTGACGCTGGTGACGCGCTTGCAGGAGGAGGGGGTCAAGCAAGTGCTGACCTGGGCGGCCGGCCAACTGCCTATCGGCGGTGTGCTGGAAGCGCTGGAAGTCTTGGGCATCGGCGCCGTCACCCCGGCCCTGCCCACGCCAGAGGCCCGGTTGCGGCCCCAGGATCTGGACCAACGGCGCCGCTATTTGTTGGGCATCGAGGCGATCAGCGTGGGCCTGACCGGCGCCGACGCGGCTTTTGCGGCCACGGGCACGCTGCTCTTGAACAGCGGACCTGGCCGGCCCTTACTGGTCAATCAGTTGCCGCGGCGGCACATCGTCCTCCTGCCGGCCAGCCGGATCTATCCCAGCTTGGAAGGGTGGCTGGCGAAGCAGCCGCGCGTTTCTGGCAGGCAGGCAATTCCCATCACCATCCAGAGCTTCATCACCGGCCCGAGCCGCAGCGCTGACATCGAAGCGACGCCTGCCTTTGGCATCCATGGCCCCAGCCGGCTGCATGTCATCGTGGTTCAGGGGGGTGAGGGAGGGCAATAGGGGAAAGAAGGGAAAGAAGGGGAGCCAGGGGAACGGGGAGGAACAGGGTAGTGGATGGTGGGTGTGGGAGGACTCTGCCGAGTTCCCTTGAGTTCCCGAAAGCACCTTCAAGCTCCCTTGCCTGACTGGTCTATACGCTGACAGCATGGTATACTCCTCCGCATAGCAAATCCCGCGACCCAAAGGAGACTGAGTGCAATGCGTACGATCACTGCTGCTTTGCTCAGTGTGGCGATACTGATTGTTTCGAGTGTGCTGCTGGCCGGCTGTGTGACGACCACAGCCGATGGGGTACAGATTCAACCTGGTATATCGACAGGCGGGGACGCGGTTGCGGCGCTGGGCCTTGACCCGACCGTTTTCGTCATTCTTGATCTGGAACGCAACGGCGGCATTGCTGGCCTGGCGGAGCGCGCCCGGCTGTATCTGGATGGGCACGTGTTGCTGGAGCGGCAGGGCGCTGAGCCCGTGACCTTCCAGCTTAGCCCGGCCGAGCAGGCTCAGATCAGCGCGGCGCTGGATGCCGCCGACTTCTACCGCCAAGCCGCCCAGACCGAGCCGCCGGCGCAGGTCTTTCCCGACGCCTTCCAGTACCGGGTCCAACGGCGCGGCGTGCTGCTGCAGGGCGAGGTAGTGACCCAGGACGGGTCTGTGCCAACCTGGCTGGAGCCGCTGCTGCCGCTGCTGACCAATTTGCTGCTGACCCCGGACCTGGCGCGCGTCCAGCCCTACCAGCCCCCAGCGGCCGCGCCTGTATCCACGCCAGCGCTGACGCAAACAGTCTCTGCGCCCGCTGCGCCGGCCATGGTGCTGTTGGAGTTTGTGCGCAGCGAGGCCGGCGAGGAGGCGCGCGTGCTGGTCAATCTGGATCGCACCTACATCATCTCCAGCGCTGCGGGTGTCCAGGAGGGCGAGTTGACGCGCGCCGAGATGGCCGCGCTGCTGCAACTGCTGGAGGCGGCTGACCTGCGCACACGCGCCGGCGACTACAGCCCTGACGAACCCTGTCTGGACTGCGCCCGCTACGAGGTGACCTATCGCAACCTGCTGGGCGGCGCCACGGTGCGCGGCGAGGAAGGCGCGCTGCCTGATT
>JBFYTD010000233.1:0-4662 GCA_041300885.1 Anaerolineae bacterium
GGCCGGGCAGGCCGGGATCGGCCGGCACGCCTTGAGCGTGGCCGTCGAGTGCTGGCAGCGCCGTTAACGCCAAAGCGATTGCCAGTAAGATGGGAACAATCCGGCGCTGATGTTTCATCGTTGTTGACCTCAGACTGAGAATGCTCACGGATTTCACGTAACACACAGATCAGAATGCGGAGGATCAGAAGATCAGAGCGTCAGAAGATCAGAGTCTCAAACGTTCAGATCTGTGTTCATCCGTGTCATCCGTGAGCTACTCACCTGGCTTCACAGCCCGCGTCGCCATGAAGGTGGAAATGTGGCGATCCAGCACGAAGTCGGTCCAGCGGTCCTCGTAGAAGCCGGCGATGAGGAAGCCGGCGTCGATCTGGCCGCCGATCTGGTCGTCCAGCGAATGGCCGAACTCCATCGGAGAACCGTCGTCGATCAGCCGCTGGCGCTCGGCTTCGCTGGTGCTGGTCAGGTCAGAGAACGGGATGCTGTACTTGACCTCCAGAATGCCCTCATCGTCGGCCTTGTGCAGGTCGAAGATGTAGGTGAGAGGGTTGAGGAAGCCGCTGAGCAGGCTGCCGCCGGGACGCAGGACGCGGTAGGCCTCGCGCCACACCGGCCGCACGTTGGGCACGAACAGGTTGGACACGGGGTGGACGACCAGGTCAAAGCTGGCGTCTGGGAATATGGAGAGATCGCGCATGTCCCCCTCGACGGTGCGGATGGACAGCCCGTCACGGCCGGCCACGTAGCGGTCTTGGGCCAGTTGGCGTGGCGAATTGTCGAAGACGGTCACGTTGGCGCCGGCCGCGGCCAACACCGGCCCCTGCTGCCCGCCGCCCGAGGCCAGGCAGAGCACGTCCACACCGTGCATTTCCTCCGGAAACCAAGCCCGCGGCACGGGGATGGTGGGCGTCAGGATGATGTGCCACTGGCCCCGCCGCGCGGCGGCGGTCACTTCAGGGCCGACGGGGATCGACCAAGGGCTCTTTTCTTCCACCGCCCGGTCCCAGGCAGTGCGGTTGTACGTGCGTACGTCCATTGGTTGCACCTCTATTTGTTTCGACTGAACTCTACTCGGACAGGCGAGCGTTACGAGCCTTTGGTTCGCCGTAGCGCAATCCGGCAGATTGCGCACGAACAATTCGGCGGATTGTTCTACATAGACACGGATGGGTTCACGGGCGATGGCACAATCGTAGCACAGACCAGGCCGCCGGGCAAACCGTTCTGCATCAATTGGCGCGCGAGCCATAATGATGTAAACTCATCACCGTTCACCGTTCACCGTTCACCGTTCACCGTTCACCGTTCACCGTTCACTATTCACTGCGCCGGAGGCCCCATGTCCCAGCAAAGCTACTTCTACCAGGAATTGCAGGAGACGTTGCAGCAGCCAGGCTGCCCGATCTGCCACGTCGGCCGCAAGGTGGCGCGCAGCCAGATCGACGCGATGCTTTATGACAGCGTCACCGACAAAGAGGGCCGCGAGAAGCTGGCCGAGTCCATGGGCTTCTGCAGCGCCCACAGTCGCGATCTGCTGACCTTCCCCGGCGAACGGCTGGGCGCTACCATCATCGAATGGGCCTTGCTGCGCGAGGCGCAGCGGCGCTTGCAGCGCAGCTCGCCATCCGCTGGCCCCTCCTTGCGGCAGCGGCTGCGCGGGCAGGGGACAACAGCCTCCAGCCTGGGAGCGGACGATCCCTGTCTCATCTGCGCCAACCAGGCCGAGCTGGAGGCCCGGTCTCTGCGCGAACTGCTGGAGCACCTGGTGGACGATCTGGACGCGCCGCTGCGGGCGGCGGGCGGGCTGTGCTGGCCGCACCTCGATCTGGCCATGCGCTCGGCCAGCGACGCCCGCGTCCACGGCGCGCTGGTCAACCTGCACGACCAGGTGTGGCAGGGATTGATCGACCAAATGGGGGAGTTCATCCGCAAGCGCGACTATCGCTATAGCCAGGAGACGATCAGCGACGAAGAGACGGCCGCGGTGGAGCGGTCGATCGAGGCGCTGACCGGCACGTACCCGCGCGTGGCCTAGTCGTCGCCCCGATTCCCGCCCTCAGCCTCATCCTCTTGACCGGTGGGATGGCAACTCACGCAGTCCTGGAAGTCGCTGATGCCTTCATCCAGGTGCTCCTCCGCAATCTCATCCGGCTGGTGCTCGTGGCAGCCATAGCAGGTGTAATCTTGCACCTGGACGGGATGGCAGGTCTGGCAGGCAACGACGCCCGAGTCGCCATGGTTTAGGGGGAAGGTGTGGGGCCAGTCGAAGCGCGCCGGCTGCCAGGCTGAGGTCGTATGGCAGTCGCTGCACGCGGCCGCGCCAAACGCAGCCAGGTGGAAGGCCGGTTCCACGTGGCAGGCGGCACAGTCCGAAGGTGTGCTCTGGAAGACGCGGTCCACGTGGCATTCGACGCAGTCTACCCCATCGTGCCTGCCGGTGAGCGGAAACGCGGTTTGGCCGTGGTCGAAGGTCGCCTCGCGCCAGTCGTTGGTATTGTGGCAGGCCGTGCAGTCCTGGCCGAACTGGCCCTCGTGCGCGTCGTCCTGGGCGTGGCAGGCAACGCAGCCCGTGGGCGCGGCCTGCAGATCGGTGATGGTGCGGGAATTGAGGTGACAGCCTGAGCAGGTCGCGTCTGTGTGCTTGCCGGTCAGCGGGAAAACCAGCCGGCTATGGTCGAAGTTGGCTCGGCTGTAGCTGTCGATGCCATCGTGGCAGCCCAGGCAGTCTGTCCCGAAGTCGGCCACGTGGGCTTGCATGAAGATCGCATCGTCCCGACGGTGGCAGTCCTCGCAGGTCACGACATCGAAGCGAGCCAGGCTTTCCGTGTGGCAGTCGGTGCAGGTGAATGGGCTGCCGTCGGCCCGCAGGCCATGTCCGGCCAGCGAATACCCCACCAAGTCATGGGAGAAGGTGTCCATGTCTGCCGAGGTCAGGTTAGCCGCGGCGCCCTGATGCTCTGTGTGGCACTGGCGGCAGTCCATGGCGGCGCCCTGGCTTTGCAGCGCGCCGTGCAGCGACATGGGGTCGGCCAGGTCGGCGGCGGTGGCGGTGTGGCAGTCCAGGCAGCGCTCGGCCATGGTCGTGGCATTCCAGGGCGCGGTGTGGCAGGCTGCGCAGTCGCCGCCCGTGTCTGCGTGCGAAGCGATCCCGCCCAGTTCGACGCCGCTGGTCTGGGCGTGCAGCGGGCCCGGGCTCCACATGCGCCCGCCGCGCAACAGGAAGACGCCCAGCACCAGCAGCAGGGTGAGGGCGGCGGCCAGCAGGCCGGTGGCGGTGAGACAGCCGAGGCGACGTGATTTCATCAGAATAGGATCAGTGCAGCAGCGTGGCGAAGTAGAGGGCGGCGACGATGTGGATGAAGGCTGCGGTGAAGAGCGCCATACCTAGCGGGATATGCACCGAGTGCCAGACGCCCAGCAGCCGCCGGGCGGACGCCAGCGACGCGGCCTGGCGTTGTAACGCCTGACGGCGCGCCACCAGCGCCTCCATCTGCCTGGCCTGGCCTTTGGCGGCCGGATCAAGCTGGTGCAGCGCACTGCGCCACTGTTGGCGCTGCCGCCAGCGCAGGATCGGCCGTCCCAGCACCAGCATGGCTGAACCGCCGTTGGTCACGACTGGCGCAGCCAACTGGCCAGCGACCACCCGCGCGGCCGCCGGCTGCCCGATCAGGGCGCGCTGCAAATCAGCCTCCGCCGCTGCGATCTCGGCTTGCAAGTCGGCGGCCTCCACCATCAGCCCATCGGCGTTGCGCGGCACAGCCGTGTAGATGTAGCGGCCGATGAAGCCGCTGATCACCACCACAATCGTCATCAGCATCACCAGCCCCGCCAGGCCGTTGAACTTCCATGAGCTGTGCAGCAGCACCATGTAGGGACCCACCAGGCCGGTAAAGATGTGGAAGCGCAGCCAGGAGGCCGGCCGCCCCCAGCGCGCCCGCCGGCTGCGCTTGCGCAGCGAATAGAGCGTCTCGGTGGCCAGCATCAGCACGAAGCCCAGGACGCCGATGCCGTGGCCGAACAGCCCGCTGGCCGCGGGGACGGCTTGCAGTTGGCGCACCACCAGCAGGTAGATGACCGTGATAACGACGATGGCGGCCAGGGCCCACCAGAGCTCGCGTGCGTTGGGTTTCATGGAGAGGATAGTAGATTGGTGGTTGGCAGATTGGTGGTTGGTAGATTGGTTACCGGACGCCCTCGGCAAATGTGGTTAACAGTGCAGCCAGCGGCGCGTTGGGGGCCAGCAGCTGGGCGCGGATGGGCGTGATGTCGGTCTGTTCGGAGATCAGGCGCTGCAAGGGCAGCGACAGCCGCTGGTCGCCCATCAGCACTGCGCCGATCAGCGTGGACGGACCCACCAGCAGGCGCAGGCGATTGACTTCATGCTCATCCTCGGCCACCAGCGCCTGGCCCAGGTGGCGCCATAGCTCGCTGTCGCCGCGGGCAATGCCTACCAGGTCGGCGTCGCGGCCGGAGCCGACCGAGCCGATGAGGGTGGTGGTGACCCCGGCCAGGCGGGTGACGTTGAGCGGCGTCGGCTTGACGTAACGCACACTGCCGCCGGCCATGTTGTGCCCGGCTGCGTTGCCGTGGCTGCGGGCCACGTTCCACAGGGTGTCCAACAAGGCCTTGCCCGCGCGGGGATCGTAGACCTGGGCCAGATCG
>JBFYTD010000234.1:0-4661 GCA_041300885.1 Anaerolineae bacterium
TGGATTGAGTTCGAGCCGACCGCCGCTGAGCTGGAAATCGTGCGCGAGCGCCGTCTGGCCGCCCAGCCGGAGCCGACGCCCGATCCATTCTCTGACCTGTTGGAGGATGAGGATGTGCTGGGTCCAGAGCAGCAAACCGACGCCGGCGGGGCCGCCCAGTTGCCGGGCGCAGCCGACCAAGCGGCGGCCGCAGACAGCAGCCGGCTCGGCCTGTGGATCGGCCTGGCCGCGCTGGCGGCGCTGCTGATGGGCGTTTTGGTCTGGCGCCGCCGGCAGCCAGTAACGCAGCGCACCATTGAGCGCACGCTGCTCGATCCCCTGTTCACCGCCAAGTTGTACGGCCGGCTGCTACAGTGGGCGCAGTGGCTGCGTCTGCCCTTGCTGTCCAGCCAGACGCCCAACGAACAGGCCGCAACGTTGGTGGCGGCCGTGCCGGAAGGCCAGGCTGCCATTCAATCGATTACCGATCTGTACGTCGAGGACCTCTACAGCCCGCACGGGCCGGACCAGCGCAAGTCCGAGCAGGCCCTGGTGGCATGGAGCAGCTTGCAGCCGCTCCTGCGCCGCACCTGGTTGCAGATCCGTCTGCGTCCGGTGACCGGCCTGCGCCAGATGTTCAAGCGCCCCCCCAGCAAACCTGCTGAGACCGAGTAGGATCCGTCAAGAACCAAATAGGCGCTTCGGCCGGTCTCCTGACCGAGCCAACCCACGCGTTATCTGCTGGCAGTCGTCAGAATTGCGGCCAACGTGACCTACGGAAGGTAGTCGCTAGCTCGCGGCCAAGGGACCGTCGGCCAGCAGCGCTTTGAAGCGCGCTTCGTCCTTGCGCTTGTGCGGCCCAACCACGGCCAGTTGACCGTGGTCTGCGCGGAAGAGTTGATTGGCCACCTGCAGCATATCCTCAGCGCCGATCTGCTCGATACGCTGCACGATCTCCTCGACAGTCAGTTGTTCACCGCCCGCGGCCTCTTGCCGGCCAAACCAGCCAGCCACGGCCATCGTGTCTTCCATGCCCAGCAGCAGGCGTCCCTTGATGAACTCCTTGGCGCTGTGCAGGGCTTGCTCGTCGACCGGTTCATCACGCAGCCGTTGCAGTTGGCCCAGGATAGCAGTCAACGCCTCCAGCGCCCGATCGGGGGCCACGGCCGCGTAGACGCCTGTCACTCCCGTGTCGGCCAGCGTGCTGACGTAGGAATCGATCGCATAGGCCAGGCCCAGCCGTTCACGAATCTCCAGGAACAGCCGTGAGCTCATCCCCTCCCCCAAAATGACGTTGAGCAGACTCAGCACGAAGCGATCGGAGTGGTCGCGCGGCAGGCCGGGCAGGTGCAGCGCCAGGTGACTCTGCTCCACCTTCTTGTTGAGGAGGGCCACGCGCGGCCCCACGCCGTTGACGGGCGCGCCGGCAAAGCCCGGCGCAGGCGCGGCCTGCCAGTCACCCATCAAGGCGTTGGCCATGTCCACTACTTGCTGATGCTCTACGTCGCCGGCCACGCTGATCACGGTGTTGGCAGGGCCGTAGTGCTGCAGCAGGAAATCAGCCAGCCCATCCCGTCCCAGCCCGTTGACGCTTTCGGGCGTGCCGGCCACGTCCCAGCCCAGCGGATGGCCGGGCCAGGTCAGCTCGTGCAGCGCCAGGCTGACCAGTTCCTCGGGAATGTCTTGGGATGAACTGATCTCCTCCAAAATCACGCGGCGTTCCTTCTCGACCTCGTTCCCGGTCAGCAGGCTGTGGCGCAGCATGTCCGACAGCACGTCCAGAGCCAGGGGCAGATGCGCCTGCTGCATCTTGGTATACAGCACGGTGATCTCCTGACTGGTGCTGGCATTGAACAGCCCGCCGTGTCCCTCGATCTCGCGCGCAATCGCCTCCGGCGCCGGCCGTTTCTCTGTGCCCTTGAAGAACATGTGCTCGATGAAGTGAGCGGCGCCGGCGGTGGCTGGCTGCTCGTAGCGGGAGCCGATAGAGATATAAAAGCCCACACCGACCGAGTAGGTGTGGGGCATGGCGCACGTCAACACGCGCAGTCCGTTGTCCAGCGTTGTCTTGCGATGGGTTAGTTTCAACAGTCCTCGTCCAATCGTGCTCGATTTTCTTGCGCTCGGTTTCTCTTGCGCTCGGGCCGGTCTTCTGACCGTGCCCGCTCAGGGTCACTTCTTGCTTAACTTTCAATATGACTCGACAGGTGGCACGGTCAGGAGACCGGCCACAGCAAAGATCGGTTTTTACTGTTGCGCCCGCAGCGCCTCTAGTTCGCTCTCGGCCACCGGGATGGCCGCCGGATCCTGGCCTGGGCCGATCTTCAGGAAAGTCTCGAAGGCCGCCATGGCCTGCTCCCGTTGCCCTTGCAGTCGATAGAGCACGCCCAGCCCGAAATAGGGTTCCGGCAGATCCGGGTTCAACTGGTTGGCGCGCGTCAGGTAGGTTTCGGCCTCGCTGAGCTGCTCAAACTGGATCGCCACCACGCCCATCAGGTAGTTCAGCTCCGCGTCGTCGGGCGCCAGCGCCAGCCCGCGCTGAAAGCTTGTTCTGGCATCCTCCAGGGCGTTCAGGCCGTAATAGGCGACGCCCAGGTTGTGCCAGTAGCCGACGTTCTGGTCGTCCAGGGCCGTGGCCTCACGGAAGGCGTTGGCGGCAGCCTGTAAGTCGCCTTGCTCGTAGAAGGCGTTGCCCTGATCGAAGTATTCCTGCGCCGAGAGCCGGGGCGCCGGTGCAGCCGCAGTGGGCGTCTCGCTGCTGCCTGCACAGCCTGCCAGCAGCAGCGCGGTCAACAGGGCCGCCAGGGTCAGGCGCAATACGTTTGGGCGCAGCAGCGGCATTCCATCGCGTGTTTTTTCCATCTTACTTCACTTCCATCACCATCACCTGGGTTTCCTGGGGCAACTGCGCCTTGGTGATGCGCAGAACGCCCACCGGTTCTGGCGTGGGCACGCCCATCTCCTTGAGGAAACGATCCAGCGGGTCCAGGTGTTCGGGGGTGCCCTCCATGCGGTAGTGCATGGGAATCACGATGCGCGGCTCGACGATGCCGATCACCTCGGCGGCCATGGCCGCGTCCAGGGTGTGCCGTCCACCCACAGGGACCAACAGCACGTCGATGTTGGGCATGGCCTCCACCTGCGATTCGGTCAACACGTGGCCCAGATCGCCCAAATGCGCCACGGTCATCTCGGGAAACTCGAAGATGAAGACGGTGTTCGGATCGGCCGCGCCCTGCTGATTCTTGCCGTGGGAGGTGGCAATGCCGGTGATGAAGACGCCCTCGATCTCGTACTCGCCGGGGCCGGAAAACACCTTGCGCCATTCCTTGACGGCTTCGGCGTAGCTGTGGCCGGGCGCATCGTGGCTGACGGTCACAATGTCAGCCTTCAGCTTGGGCAGCGCCAGCCCGATGCTTTTGTCATAGGGATCGCAGACGACGGTCAGATTGCGGTCTTTCAGCCTGAAACAGGCGTGGCCATACCAGTTGATCTCCAAGGGTCGATGCCTCCAGAACTGCTAGTTGAACGCCATTATACCCGGGTTGGGCGGGCAAGTCCAGCGGTGGCGTGGTCGATGGGCGGCCTGCCCCGGCCCGGTTACCTGCTCTCAGCGGCGCTGCGATATAAACGCACATAGTTGGCGTAGTGCGCGAGCACCCGCCGCACGTACAGCTTCGGCTCGGCCAGGCTGATCTCCTCCACGTATAGGTCGTCGTCGCTGGTATTGGCCTCTTCCAGCCAGAAGCGCGCGTTGCCGGGTCCGGCGTTATAGCCTACCAGCGCCGGATAAGGGTTGCCGTCGAACATGTCCAGCGCAGTCTTCAAGTAATACGTGCCGAACTTGACGTTCAGGTAAGGTTTGTAGATGTCGCCGGGCTGGAAGTTGGGCCAACCCATGGCGTTAGCAATCCACTCGGCTGTGCTGGGGATGACCTGCGTCAGGCCCTGGGCCGCGGCCGAGGAGCGCGCGCCCTGCTCGAAGAAGCTCTCCTGGCGGATCAGGGCGTAGATCAGCAGCGGATCGACCCTTTGCGCCGCCGCCTCGGCCTCGACGATGTCGGCATAGTGTTCGGGGTAGGCCAGTCGCTGGACGTAGAGCGGGGAACCGAACAACCCGCCGGGACTGAGTGCGCCGAGCCGGATGGCTGCCAGGGTTGCGTGGCGGAAAAGCCGCAGCTCGCTGAAGCGCTGCGCCAGCGCGTACAGGGCCAGCGGGTCGTCGCGGTAGCGCTCGCGCACCTCGTCCAACTCACGGATCGCCTCGGCCCGCATGCCCGCGGCCAGATAGGCCTCGCCGCGGCGCAGTTGAGGATCGGCCGCCACGGCTGCGGGCAACTGGCGCAGGCTAGCCGGGTCGGCCTCGCCCGGCGCGGCCCAGCTTGCCAGCCAGCGCTCGGCCGCCTTCTGGGTGCCGTCATCGTCCGCGGCCGGGCGCGCGGCCTGGATCGCCAGGCTGTCCGCGCCGGCCAGCCCTGCGTCCATCGCCATCTCTTCGGCGCGGGCCGTGTAGTAGCTGTCGGCCGACTCCCGCTGCAAGGGCTGCCACAGGCTGACCGCTTGCTCGCCGTTGCCCAACTCCAGCGTCGCCTTGCCAGCCCAGAAGCGGGCCGCGTGGGCGAAGGTGTTGGTGGGGTAGCCATCGATCAAACGCTGCCAGCTTTCGGCCGCGCTGGCGGTCT
>JBFYTD010000235.1:0-4653 GCA_041300885.1 Anaerolineae bacterium
GCCCAGGCGACGAGCGGCCCAGGGGATCGCGTCTTCATCCGCGAGGATGATCCCGAAGCCAAGGTGCAACAGATAACCTGCCACGAGCTCACGCACGCGTTCACGGCCCACCTCAAGCTACCGTCGTGGCTGAACGAGGGGCTGGCAATGGTCACGACTGAACGATTCGCCGCCAAGCCAATGGTGAGACACGACAGCCTGGCGCTGCTGGAACAGCGTGGGGAGTTGGAAGGTTCACCAGGTAAACAAGCAGCCAAGCCGGGTGGCATGGACGCGGTCATCGCTCTTTATGCCCGCGGTTACTGGCGCACGCGCTATCTGGAGGAAACGCGACCAGGGCTGCTGCGGGATATGCTGGCGCAACCGCGGCCCCATGACTGGGAACAAGCCATCGCCGCAGCCTGCCATGTTGAAGACGGGTCATTCTGGCCTGCGATCGACGCCGCGCTTGCGACCCACTTCAACTAGCCGGCCAAGTCCTGAGCAGGCTCGATCGTGATCTCGCTGGCCTCCAACACAGGGTTAGCCTCACGCCCTCCCAGTTGCGGATACGATGCGCTTGCAGGCGACGCACGGCCCGCAGCAGCGCTGGCTCGCCCAGCACGTCCACCTCCTCGTCGGAGAACGAATCGATGTCAGGCGCGTTGAAGAGCTGGTCGATAGTATCCAGGCGGATCACGATGTCTTTACCGGGTGACGCACTCACGAGAGGATCCTTCTTATCTTTGGAAGAGCTGGCTATGCGGTGGAGCGCCGAAGCTGCCTCCGGTTCAACGCCAAGCGCAGCGGATCACCGCAGCGCGTGCCAAGACGGATTGTACAGTCGTCGCACAGAAGCGTCCAGCCTTGCGGAAAGCAACTGAACAACTGGTCAAATGGCTATTGCACCCAAAGAAGGGGAGGAGTATGATAGGACGTAGAAGCTTTCAGCGTGGTTCTTAGCTGTCTGAGTGAGCCGCTCGGAGGTGAACATGGCGCCTGTGATTGAAGTGCGCAATCTGCGCAAGACCTACGGCAGCGTTGCGGCGGTGGACGGCGTCTCCTTTGAGATTGCGGCAGGGGAGATCTTCGGCATGGTAGGGCCGAACGGCGCCGGCAAGACGACGACTATCGAATGCATCGAGGGACTGCGTGAGCCTGACGAAGGCAGTGTGCGCCTGCTGGGGATGGATCCACGCGCCCAGCGGGAGGCCGTCGCGCAACGGATCGGCGTTCAGCTCCAGGAATGCACCCTCCCGTCGCGCTTGCGCGCCGGCGAGGCGCTGGACCTCTTCGGCGCCTTTTACCAGCGCCAGGCCGATGCCGGGGAGCTGCTGCAACTGCTCGGACTAACTGACAAGCGTGCCGCACCTTTTGCCAAGCTATCGGGCGGCCAGAAGCAGCGCCTGTTCATCGCCTTGGCGCTGATCAACCAGCCCCAAGTGGTCTTCTTCGACGAGTTGACCACCGGCCTGGACCCGCAGGCGCGCCGCGCCATGTGGGATCTGGTGCGCCAGGTGCGCGATCGCGGCTGCACCGTGGTGCTTACCACCCACTTCATGGAGGAGGCCGAGCGGCTGTGCGACCGGGTGGCGATTGTCGATCACGGCCGCATCGTCGCGCTCGACACGCCTGAGGCGCTGATTCGTTCGCTGGGGGCCGAAAGACGGTTGGTCTTCACGCTGCCGGAGAGCACGCTGGACCAGGAAGTCCGTCAACCCCCAACGTTGGCGGGCCTGACACAAGTCAGTCGCGTCGAGCGATCCAACAACCATCTGCTTGTCTACGGCCATGGCGAGCGCTTCGTCAGCTCGGTTGTCTCCACGTTGGAGGACGGCGGCGTGCCGTTCCTCGACCTGCGCACCGAGCAGCCCAACCTGGAAGATGTGTTCCTGGCCCTGACGGGCCGGGAGATGCGGGAGTAGGACCATGAAAGGCTTCGCCCAACTGGCTGCAACCAATCTCAAGCTCTACCTGCGGGAGCCCATCACCGTCTTCTTCACGCTGGCTTTCCCTGTCATGCTGGTGTTGATCTTCGGCGCGATGTACGGCAACGAACCCCTTGCGCTCTTCGGAGGCTACGGCTCGATGGACATCTCGATGCCCGGCTACACCGCCCTGATTCTGGGGGCGGTGGGTCTACTGACGGTAGCCATCAACACCAGCAGCTACCGCGAGTCCGGCGTGTTGCGCCGCTTTCGGGCGACCCCGCTGCGGCCGGTGACTTACATCGCCGCCGACGTGACCGGTACCTTTGTGATGATGTTGGCCGGCATGGTCCCCCTCTTGTTGGCCGGATGGCTGCTTTATCACGTGCGCTTCGAAGGGCAATTGCCCAGCGTCTTCCTGGCGGTGCTCTTGGGCGGGCTGGCCATGTTCTCGGTGGGCTACCTGATCGCCAGCCTGGCGCCCAGCGCGCGGGCAGCCCAGGTCATCGGCATGGCCATCTTTTACCCCATGATGTTCCTGTCGGGCGCGGGCATGCCGCTGGAGATCCTGCCGGCAACGATCCGGCGCATTGCCGATTTCCTCCCCTTGACCTACGTCGTCAAGCTGCTGCGCGGCCTGTGGTTCGGCGAGACGTGGGGACAGCACCTGTTGGAGACGGCCGTTCTGGTGGGCATCCTGGGCGTCTGCACCGCCGTGGCCGCCCGCTTCTTTCGCTGGGAGTAGCGCGGCCTGTCCGCGTTAGGAACGGCCTGACCAACGCCAAGGGGATCTGCGCAGTTAGCGGGTCTTGGCCAACTGAACGCAAGCGCTGTTGGCGCGGGCGTGAGCAGACCGGAGTCACGAAGCAACTTCCAAGGTATGGCGGGTCGTGTCTTGAAGATTGGTCCAGTCGCCGGCGTACGCCTGATAGGCCTGGCTTGCCAGCCCGATGTGGAGCTGGCAGGCGCGCAGCCGCTCGTCGAAGCGCGGCACATCGAGGCCGATCGCGGCGCAGTGGCGCAGGTAGTGCGCGCGAAAGTCGATGTCCCGCCAGGCCGGGTACCAGGGCTGCCAGAAGCAGAACCAGGCCAGGTCGTAGAGAAAGTCGCCGTACAGCGCGCAGCCCCAGTCCAGCACCCCCGTGATGCGGTCACCCTCCACCAGGACGTTGAAGTGAAGGAGGTCGCTGTGGATCAGGTGACGGTCTTCCGGAACGTGGACAAGAAGCTCCTGGAGATGCCCATAGGCCTCGTCGAACGGCCCGCTGCCGACGGCAGAGTCGGCCAGGCGGTCGCGCCAGCCGTGGATACGGTCTCCCTGCCGGTCGTTGGCGACGTCCAGCAGGGCAGCGCGCCAGCTTGGGAAGGGCGCGCTGCCGTCCGCGCCCCAGCCGCCGTAGCCGGTCGTCCCTGACAGGTCGGCCAGGCGAGCGGCGTCGAACGCGGCGAACAGCGCCGGCAGCAGGGTGCGCATCTGGGCCTCGTCGACGTCGTCGATGGTGCCGCCGAAGACGCGCTCGGAGATGGCGTAGTAGCCGCCGGCTACCTCGCCCAGCTCCATCACACATGGAATCGGGAGGGTAGGGCTGGCAAAGGCCGCGGCCAGGCGATCCTTGGCAAAGTCATCCCCGTGCGCGCCGAAGCGGATCACGTAATCCTGATCCAGGCGGTGAAACGCGAAGGCCTGCGACCAGACGCCCGCACCGAGCGGCGTAACATCGCCGGCCGCGCCGCCGAACCGATCAGCCAGAAACGCCTCGGCGCGGGCCATGTCCATAATCACGGTCAGCGCTCCTTGCTGATGGACAGTTTCAGTACTTCACGATTCTTCGTCTCACGCCAAGACGCAAAGACCGCAAAGGCGGAAATTCTTGGCGTTCTTGGCGGCTTTGCGTGAGAATCGTGAACTACTGAGTTTTCAGAACCGCTCATGCAGATACGGCATCTGCGGTGGGAACAGGGCTCGCATGGCCGCTTGCACAGCCGGCGAGGGGTTGCCCCAGCCTCGAACAGCGAAGTCGCCGGGATCGTGCGTGCCATAGACCAGCGCGGCCAGCCCCTGGATGGTCAGGTCACAGTCTGGGCGTTCGCCCATGCTGACCCGAAGCGCGCCGTCTACGGCCTGGAACTGCCACACGCCTTCGTTCCATGGGCAGAGCGGATCGCCAATGCGGGCGGTGAAGCAGCCCGAACCGGCCGTCATGCCGCCGATCTGCGCCACGTCGAGCACGCGGCCCATGGCCGCACGGATGTCGGACTCGGTCTTCACCTGCATATCGGCCAGCCAGGTCTCAGGCTGCTCGGCCGGCGCCAGCCAGAGCTCGACACGGTCAGCCTGGTCGATATGGCGGGCGATCCATTGCAGCAGCAGGTACCGGCCCTGGCTCGTCTCATAGTAGAACCGCACCGCCCGGAGAAGAAACTGCGTCGGTTCCTCTCCCTTGAGCTCGTACAGCATGAGACCAACCGGCTCACCGCCAACCGTTGCCTGCGCCAGCCAAAGGCGATTGCGCGCCGCTGCCGCGCGGTCGCCATGAACAAAGAAGCCCATGCCGTGGGTGCGCGGTTGCATGCGGGCCAGATAGGCGCGGTAGGCGTCGAACCCGTCGCCGATCAAACCGCGCTCGATCTCTCCGTTCAGATTGCACGCCAGCAAAGGCTCCAGCGTCGACGGGGCAAATCTGGCAATGCGCGCCAGCGGGAAGGTCACGTAGCCCAGCCGCTCATAGAACGACTCGCGGAAGGG
>JBFYTD010000236.1:0-4642 GCA_041300885.1 Anaerolineae bacterium
GCGGCTTCCAGTTCTACGGTACGTCGATCGCCGACGCGGACGGCCGCTACCTCTTCCGCACCGTGCAGCCTGGCTACTACGAGCCGCGACCCCGGCACATCCACGTCAAGGTCAAGCTGGACGGCCGCACACTGCTGACCACGCAGTTCTACTTCGAAGAGGATGTGGCCGTGTTGGGCAACGAGGGGCTGTTTGCGCAGGCCGGCAGCCTGGGCAACCTGTTGATCCTCCAAACTGCGGATAGCGTCGATATGGCCGGCAACGCCGTTGACCTGCTGGCCAACGACCTGGTCGTCAACACGGGCAGCCCAGGTTCGTTGACCGCCACCCCCGCGCAGGGCGAGGGGCCCTATTACCCAGTCGTTTCTGTGGTCGGCTATGACAACGATCTGGCTGTTGTGCGGTAACCCGCAAATCCCGAGAGCGAAGAATGCCACGGATTGCGTGGATTTGACTGATTGATCGGACCAGAGGAAGCTACATAAGCGATGCACCACAAGATGCTGTCACTGATCATGCGACTGTGCCTGTTGGCGGCGCTGTTGCCGGCCGGCGCGGCTGCGGCTGCGCCGGTTGAAGAGACCGTTTTCGGCCCGGCCCAGCAGGAGTCAGCCCCAGAGCGGCCCTTCATCCTGCCCTTTGCCGAGCCGCCAGGCCCTAATACCTGGCTGCTGGGCCAGGCCTACGGCAACACGGTTGGCGCGTATTTCAACCGCAACACGACCTACCGCTACAGCCAGGGCATCCACTTCGGCGTCGACCTCACCGCGCCCTGCGGCACCGAGATCGTGGCTATCGCCGACGGCGTGGTAGCCTTGGTGGACGCCACGGCCTACGGCTCCCTGCCCCACAATTTGATCATCGATCACCCGCAGTTGGGCTACGCCACACTCTACGGCCATCTGCTGGAGCGGGCTAATCTGGCGCCGGGCCAGGAGGTCAAGCAGGGCCAGGTGATTGCGCTGAGCGGCGATCCCGAGGACACTTGCTTCGGCCGGCCGCATCTGCACCTGGAGATCCGCGACTATCCCGGCCGCGCCTGGAAGTACAACCCCGTCAACCTGATCGACGCCGACTGGGACAACCTGGCCCTGGTCGGCTCCTTCCGCTCTGGCTTCGAGCGCGACCTGGACGATCCCCGCAAATGGCAGCACCTGGACGACCAGCCGCCGGCCGTGACGGGCGGCGCGATTATCAACAATTTTGCCAATCCGTGGCCGAGGACGAGGTGAGCAGGTTGCAGGTTGCACGTGTCAAGTGTCAAGTGTCGGGTTCTGGAGCGATCTCTGGACGCGGATGAGGTGATAGACCGATGAAGCCGTTGCTTGTTGTGTTGATTGTGATTGTGTTGGGTCTAGCGGCCTGTGGCGGTGATCCCGCGCCTGAAACTGGCGGCGCGGCGCTGCAGCCTGCTGCGCCCGTTCAGGTCGTTGCTGCCGCGGCTGCGAGTCCTACGCCGCCGCCATCCCTCACGCCGGCAGCAACTGCCACGCCCACAGCTACGCCAACGCCGGCGGCAACTGCCACGCCCACATCTACGCCAACGCCCACGCCGGAGCCGCCCGTACAGGCCATCCAGCTCACCAGCGGCGGCTGCTGCACTCAACCCTTTTGGTCGCCCGACTCGCAGCAGGTGCGCTTCATCGACCAGCCGGCGGCCGACCAGCCGGTGGGCATCTGGGGTGTGGCCATAGCCGAGCCGCTGGCCGCGCCGCAGTTTGTCACCGACCGGCTGGAGGAGAGCACCGCCTCGCCCCGCTATTTGATCGATACCAGCAACGACACCACGGTGATCGAACGTCGCGCCGACGGGGAGCGTTGGACCGTGCCGGCCGGCGGCCGCAACGTCTTTATCTCACCCGACGAGACGCGCATCGCCTGGGCGGTCACCAACAGCGACGCGCCCTCCAGCCAGCAGGTCACGACCCTGTGGTTGGCTAACCTGGACGGCGCAGGTGCGCAACAGGTTGCCACGCTGCCGCGCGGTGGGCTGAGCGGCTGGATCGACGACAATACGCTGTTGATCAGCACCCGGGATAGCCTGGAGTCGCGCGAGCAGATCCTGGCGGCGCTGTCGCTGGCCGACGGCGCGCGCACCGAGCTGGCCCGCGCCGAGCGGCTGCGCGGCCAGGTCCTTTCGCCCAGCGGCGGTTGGCTGGTCTACTACGTCACCTTCGACCCTGATCCTACCCGCAATGGTCTGTGGGTAGTGCGCACCGATGGCCAGCAGAGCATCCAATTGGCCAATGACCTGTTCGGCAGCTACCAATGGCAGCCCTGCGCCGAGCGCTGCGCTCCCGAGGACGATCAGCTCATCATCGTCCCCTTGCAGCCCGACGCGCCGCTGCACAGGCTGGTCGAACTGGCCCCGGCCAGCGGCGAGGTGCGCCAACTGACCGACCCCACCGTCACCCCCTTCAAGATCGCCAACGGCGACTGGCGCATTTCGCCGGATGGACGGTATGTGGCGTTCGTGGAGAGCAGTGATCGCAATATCTGGGTGATTGAGTTGGGAGAGCGCTAAACTCCATAGTAGTTATCATGATCACGGAGGGGATGTTGGGTTGCGGGGGGCGGCCATCCACGAATGCTGGCGCAACACGAATTCACGAATGCGGTTCGCCGCGTATGGAGACCAACAGGCGCTGGGCGGCGTCATTCGTGTATTCGTAAATTCATTCGTGGATGCCCCTCTTCATAACACCATCTCTACCGCTTCTTCATAATTTCCTAACAATTTTGGCGTATCTTTGGAGGGAGGTGCAGAGCGCACCGTCTGGCTTAGCGGCGCTGGCGCAGTTCATTGCCTAAGGCCAGCAGATAGGAGCGAAATCGGCTGTGGCAGCACAACAACCCGTCATCGAAATCAAAGACGTCGCGAAGACCTATACCATGGGCGATCTCGCGGTGCATGCATTGAGCGGCGTCTCTTTACGGGTCCAGCCGGGCGAGCTGATGGCTATCATGGGCCCGTCCGGCTCCGGCAAATCGACGCTGATGAATATTCTCGGCGCGCTGGACATCCCTACCAGCGGCGTTTATCGGCTGGACGGCCAGGACGTCAGCAAGATGCGCGGCGACCGGTTGGCCGAGATCCGCAACCGTAAGATCGGCTTCGTCTTCCAGAGCTTCAACCTGCTGCCGCGTACCTCGGCGCTGGCCAATGTCGAGCTGCCGCTGATCTACGCGGGCGAGAGCAATGGCCGCAAACGTTGCGTCGCTGCGCTGGAGATGGTCGGCTTGGGCGACCGCATCCACCACAAGCCCAACGAGCTGTCGGGCGGCCAGCAGCAGCGCGTGGCCATCGCCCGCGCCCTGGTCAACAACCCCAGCCTCATCCTGGCTGACGAGCCCACCGGCAACCTGGACTCCAAGTCGGGCGCGGAGGTAATGCGCATCTTCCAGGAGCTGAACGACGAGCGCGGCATCACCATCATCTTCGTCACCCACGAGCCGGACATCGCCGAGCATACGCGGCGCATCGTGCGCCTGCAGGACGGGCTGATCGTCAGCGACAATCCGGTGCGCAATCCGCGCCGGGCCAGCGATCGCGCCTACACGCGCAGCGCGCGCGATCTGATCAATGGCGATGGGCGGCATCAATCTGATGAATGGAATTCATCTCAGGGCCTGGCGGAAGCGCTTCCCAGCCGCTGAGGCGGCTTTTCAGGTTCAGCCAGGGATTTCCAATGCCTGGCAACGCCAACAGGAGAACAACAGAATCATGAACAAACCATTGAAAATCATCTTGGGCGTTGTAGTCGTTGCGTTGATCGCCGCCGGCAGCTTCTATGGCGGCATGGTCTTTGGCAAGCAGCAGGCGACGGCCAGCGCCGCTACCGTGCCGATGAACTTCCCGGAAGGCTTTCAGCCGCCTGATGGCGCTACGCTGCCGGGCGACGGCACAGGCCGCTTCGGCGCGCGCGGCCAGGGCGGCGCGGCCGGCGGCTTTGCCGCCCAGCCCGGAATGATCTTCGGCGAGATCCAGTCCATCGACGGCGACACCCTGCTCATTGTCGACGCCAACGGCGCTGAAAAGCGCGTCCAGGTGACCAATACTACCCTGATCGAAAAGAACGCCTCGGTGGAGGTGACCGATCTGGCCGCCGGCGAGACAGTCATCGTCTCCGGCAGCGAGAACGACGACGGCAGCGTCACCGCCCGCTCGGTGCAGGTAGCGCCGGCCGGCCGCATGATGGGCGATCCCGCGCAGTAGGACGCAGGACTGACAGTCCTGGTCGAACGACGGGCCAGTCCCCTACGCGACGGCTAAGTCAACCCGGCAACCAGGACTGTCAGTCCTTCCCAGGAGCACAACGATGGCCAAAATCATCCGTTGGATAGCGGTACTAGCCTTGATCGCCGGGCTGGCGGCCGGCGGCTTCTGGCTCTACCAGAGCCGCAGCGCCGCCCAGGACGCCACGGCTGCGCAAGACGACACCTTCACCCAGGTCGTGGCCGTGCAGCAGGGCGATCTGAGCGCGTCCATCAGCGTGGTGGGCGCGCTGGAGCCGGTGCAGCAGGCAACACTGGCCTTCGACCGGCTCAGCGGCGTGACCGAATTGCTCAGCCTGGACGCGGCGGCTGGCAACACGGTGGAGGCGGGCCAGGTGTTGGCTGCCATCGATCCTGCGCCGCTGCA
>JBFYTD010000237.1:0-9000 GCA_041300885.1 Anaerolineae bacterium
CAAGATTATCTCGGTCCATTCTTTCCGCGGCGGCACCGGCAAGTCCAACACCACGGCCAACGTCGCCACGGTGCTGGCTGCGCGCGGGTTGCGCGTCGGTGTTGTCGACACAGATATTGCGTCCCCTGGCATTCACGTCCTCTTTGGCATGGATGAAGAACATATGGGGCGCTCGCTCAACGACTACCTGTGGGGCAAGTGCAGCATAGCTGAGACCGCCCATGACGTCACTGCCAACTTGGGACGGCCGATCAAAGGCAAGGTTTACCTGATCCCGTCCAGTATGAAGGCTGGCGAGATCGCGCGCTATCTGCGGGAGGGCTATGACGTGGGCCTGCTCAACGATGGCTTCCAGGACCTGGTCGACGCGCTCAAACTGGACGTGCTCTTGATCGACACCCATCCCGGCCTGAACGAGGAGACGCTGCTCTCCATCGCCATCTCCGACGCGCTGGCCATCATCATGCGACCGGACAGCCAGGACTACCAGGGCACCAGCGTCACGGTCGAAGTGGCCCGCAAGCTGGATGTTCCCAAGCTGCTGCTGGTTGTCAACAAGGTGCCTCAAGTCTTCAACCCGGCCGAGGTCAAGGCGCGGGTGGAAAAGGCCTACAACTGCGAAGTGGCCGCGGTCTTGCAGCATTCGGACGAAATGATGGTGTTGGCCAGCAGCGGCATCTTTGCCCTGCACTACCCCGACCACGCCATCACTCAGCAGTTCAGAGACATCGCTGCCAAGCTGTACGACTAGAGGCGCTGCCATGGCTCAGGTGATCGCCGTCAACACCGTTCACTCTGGATCGGGCGTCTCGACCACAGTGGCGAACCTGGCTGCGCTGTTGGCGACGGCGCAACCAGGGCTGCGCGTGGGTGCGGTCGACGCCTGTTTGTCTGCACCGACGCTGCACCTGTTGTTCGGCCTGCGACAGGCGGCTTTCCGCTTCACCCTCAACGACTACCTGATGGGCCAGTGCGGTCTGGAGGATGCCGTTCACCGTGTGTCCATGGGCGACGACTCCCCGGAATCGCCGACGCTGTTGCTGGTCCCCGCCAACCCCGACCCAACGGCGGTCGCCCGGGCGCACCATCGTGCTTACGATGTAGAGAATCTGGGGGAAAGCTGCCGGCGCCTGGCCGTCGACCTGGGGCTCGACGTGCTGTTCATCGACACCGAGGCCGGCCTGCCCCCCAGCACGCTGATCTCCCTGGCCGCAGCCCACACAGTGCTGTTGGTGCTGGCGCTGGACAAGCAGCAGTACCAGGGGGCCGCTCGCACCGTGGCCGTAGTCGACCAGCTCCCGGTCGTCCGGCGCAACATGATCGTCAATCTGGTCAGCCCCTCGCTGGATTATGGCAACGTCCAGGCTCAGGTGACGGAGAGCTACGGGTGGGATGTGACGGCGATCGTGCCTTACTGCGAAGAGTTAGTGGCCCTGGGCAGTGCAAGTTTGTTTGCCCTGCGTTACCCCGCTCACCCGCTGACGGCGATTCTGCGGCAGGTGGCGCAGGGGTTGGTCGGGCTCTGACTTCATCCACTCACTGGGGTGACGACCTACAAATCCAAGGGGATGTTCTGTCTGCGCATGCGGGCCAGATAGACGCGGAACACGATCCCACCCTCATCTTCCTTCTCATCGATGCGCAAGTACCCCTTCGAGGCCAGGTGCTCGCCCACATGCTGAGCCTCCTCTGGCGTCGTCTCCATCGCTTCGGCCAACTCCTCGGCCGACATGGCGCCCTGGCGGATCAGCCTCTGCAAGACCTTGTTGAGCGGCTCGGGCAGCATGGCTACGCCCAGGGGGGTTGTGCCTTCCACGGGCTCAAGCTCAGATATCTCGTGATGCAGGTTGTCGAATCGATCCATGATGCCCTCACTCGCCTTCCATACTCAATTGGTCCCGGTTCATCGCGTGGCTTAGCAAGTCGCCGGTCAAGCGCTGCGACGACGCACGAAGTCTTATCTACTCCAACGCCGGCAGGGCCACGTCGTCTTCAGCCGCGGTCGGCCCTTGGCTCCGTCGCCGACGGATGGTTTTCGCCTTGTCGCGCAGATCCTGAAAAAAGTCACTATCTACGATCTCGCCCACCTGCTGTTGGCGCTTGACCTCGTCGATCTCGATCTTCAGCTCGGCGACCTGTTGTTTCAGCGATTCCTCACGCTCGCGCACTTTATCGACCATCACCACAAAAGTTGCAGCCAGCGTGGCGATCTCGTCGCGCAGCACGCCCACGCCCGACGCCAGGCCGGCGAAGTCCTGGTCATACCAGCCATTGGCCACGCAACTGGCCATTTTCGTCAGTTTGACAATAGGCCGCGTCAACAGACGCGAGAGCAAGAGCACCACGATGAAAAGACCGCCATAGGTGACCAGGAAAGCGATCAATACGCTGCTGCGGATCTGCTGCTGCACCTGGCTGACGTAGTCGGCAGCAAAGTCGATGCCGACGGCGCCCACCTGCTCACCCTGGGAATTTCTAATCGGGCCGTAGGCCGAGACCCATCTGCCCCAGTCGTCGCTATAGATCGTCATTCGGCTGGTTTCCTGCTCCAGTCCCTGCAGAATGAAATCGGCCTGGGGGGTATACGACTCCAGAAACTGCGTGCCCTCATCCGGCCGCACGATGCGGAAGATGTCACCGACCCACAGCACATCGCGACCTTCAGGGCTTTTGACGTAGGTGTACGGGTTCGCGCGCGGCTCAATGCGATGGATGGTGTCCAGCCATTGCTGGTGGGCCAGGTAACGCGGGTCCTCGCTGGGCAATCCGGTCGCCGGATCAACCACTGCCTCGTTGACCAGGGCTGCAAACGCGTCGCCATCGATGCCGTCGATCGCAGCGTGCAGCGTGTTGGCCAGGTCGCCGCGAATCTGCTCCAGCGCAGCCTGGGTGCTAAAACGATAGAACCAGGCGAACGCCAGAGCAAAGACCACGCTGAAGACCAGCGAGAATGCGATCAGCAGCTTCATACTGAGGTTCAAGGCCAGCCGATTACGGCTGGGAGGCGTTATCTCTGCCATCGAAAGTTACTCCACAGCCGCTGCGACGGCCGGTTCGCTATTGACCAGATAGCTCGAAATGAAGCCAAGGTACTGCTCCTTCAACGCGGGCGTGATCTCCGCATAGTAGCCGAAACGGCCGCGGCAGCCCGGCGCGCCGCAGCGGCAGGTGAGGTCGAAGTCCAGCTCCGGCCGCGGCCGCTCATAGTGACGATACTCGGTCATGGCATAGTCGTAGCGAATTTCCTCGTCCTTCGCAATGTCACGTAAGGCATAAAAATCAGGCAGACCCTGGCTGTTGGTCCTTACGCCCGCGTTGGGCTGGCAGGAATGGTTCAGATAGCGCGCTGGCGGATAGGCGTCCAGATGCTTGTCCCAGTCGATCTGCAACGAGTACATGGTTTGCACCGCTATCACCCGGCCTGTGGCGCTGAACAGAAAGTCGCCGAGCTGGAAGGGCCGCTGAGCATAGACCCCTAGCCCGACGCCGGGTTTTGACGCCAGATAGACGTTGGCGGCAATCGCCAGTTGACTGATCCCCTGGTCAAACACGATTTCCAGCCTCCGGGTCAAATGGGACCTGAGCAACGACGCGTGCGATCAAATCGGCGTAGGACAGGCCGGCCAGGCGGGCCAGCGCGGGCATGGCCGAGCGCGTTGGGTGCAGGCCAGGGTTGGGGTTGATCTCCAGCAGGTGCGGGTTACCCGCTTGATCCATGCGCATGTCCACACGTCCAATGGCTTGGCAGTCGACGGACTGATAGGCTCGCAGTCCCAGCTCGCACAGTTCCCGGCGCAGCGCGCTGTCGGCCACCGGCTGAAAGGTCTGCGGCGCCCAGGCCTTTTTGCCCAGTACATCCACCAGCGGCGTCGCGCCGTGCCTGATTTCCACGACGCCCAGCGCTTCCGCCGTGCGCCCACTGCCCAGCACGCCAACGCTGAACTCGCGGCCGGGTAGGTAGGTCTCGACCAGCAGTGGCCGGTAGCTGGCCAGCAACAGCGCTGCCTGGTCTGCCAGCGCGGCCTCGTCATGTACTAGCGAACGCACGGAGACGCCTTTGGAAGAACCTTCGCGCGCAGGCTTGACAAACAGCGGGAAGCCGCCCAGCTCGCCGGCCACGCCAACCAGCCCGGCCACATCGTCGATCACACGAAAGGGCGGCGTCGGCAAGCCAGCATTGCGCCAAAGGCCTTTGACGATCGCCTTGTCGATACAGATCGTCAGCGTGAACGCGTCGGCGCCGGTGTAAGGCACACGCAGCGCCTCCAGCAGCGCGGGTACCTGCGCCTCGCGCGCCCGGCCCCAGATGCCGGCCGCGTAGTTAAACACCAGGTCGACCGCGCCGCCGCAGCCCAGGACGCGCACCAGCGCTGCCATGTCGCCGATGACCGTCACGTCGTGGCCCAGCCCGGCCAGCGTCTCGGCCAGATTTTCGACCTCACCAGCGGTCGCGAACTCCGCGGTCAGCTCAATATCCATCGCAACGCCAACTACCTGTGGCGGTTGCTCTTGCAGCTCACAAACAATACCTACATGCATAATCACGAAACCCGCTGTGGCCGATCTCCTGACCGAGCCACGCCCGATCCACCGCTGTGGCCGGTCTCCGACCGAGCCACGTCTGAGCGGGAGCGGGCACGGTCAGGAGACCGGCCACAGCGATGGGAGATGCCGCTCGAGCGGGCACGGTCGGAGACCGGCCCGAGCAGTGGAGAGCCATGGGAGCTTGGTCAAAACTGCAACTTGTCCATCACACTGGAGCGCCGCTCCCGGCGTTTGAGCCGCCAGTTGAGCATGCTGGAGTCGTAGACGGCGCGCAGCCGCAGCGCCGCCCACAGGCCAACCGCGGCTGTGGCCACAGCGGCCGCCAGGTAGGCGTAATAATACTGCGGTAAAGCCAGACGCACGCCGGCGAACACAGTCGCGCCGGTGATCAGGGAGCCGGCGATGGAGGCCGCCGAGTACAGATAACTATCGATAAAAACACTCACCCGGCCGCGGCGTTCCTCCGGCACCAGGGACTGGAAGGACTTGCGTGCTGACTCGTCCACCGTGAACTGGGGCAGCTTTTGCAATACAACGCCGCCCACCGCGCTGACAATGCTGGTAGCGTTGGCCAACATCCAGGTCGCGCCAGCTAAGGCTGCAATGGGCAGAATCAGAAACGCGTTCTTCAGACCGACGCGATCGATGATGCGGCTGGTAAGAAAAGCCTGTACTGCAATCGACGCCACGGTCAGCCCTAACCGATAGAGCGAATAGAAAGTCTGGTAGCTGGCCGCCGTCGTGAAAGTCTGATCGGTGATCACCAGGAAGTGAAACTCCAGGAACGTCTCACACATGATCAAGGCCAGCGTGACGAGGGCCAGAAAACGGAAGAGCGGCACCTCGCGCACGAATTCCCAGCCCTCGGCCAGGGTCGCCCGCATGGTCTCGACGCGCTGCGTGGTATGGCGCATACGCACGCGTCGCAGGCCGGTGACCGCCACCGCCAGGGCTGCCATGTAAATCACAATACACACCAACAGCACGGTCTGCGACGGTAGTCCCAGCCGGGCCATCATGGCCGGCCACAGCAGAGCCAGCAGGATGCCCACCAGCCGGCCCACAAATCCCAGGCTGGCCATCAGCGGCAAGAGGCGCCTGGCCTGCGACATCTCCAACACATCGTTGGCCAGAACCCAGAAGATCATGGGGTAGACCAGCCACTGTTGCTGCGCCACCAGATAGAGCAGCCCATAGTTCAGCCAACTGGGCGCACCCAAAACAACCATCAGCCACAGCAACCCAAAGACCACGCCCAGCACAGCGCATAGCCCCTGCAACAGCCGCTTGCGATTGAAGCGATCGATGATTAGCGACTGTCCGCCAGTGATGACGAACGCCAACAGGGCATCGATGATCCAGACGACCAGGATGAGATTGACGCCAACCTCAGGCAAGAAGTTGGCGACAGCAGTGATCTCGGCCAGCGGCTGGGCAACCGAGTTGGCAAACAGAAGAAAGCCCAGGGTCAGCACCAGGCCGGTCTCCCCAGGTCGCAAGCGAAACAGGCGGCCAAGTCGTTGGGTCACGGAGCCTCACGGAGGGACTGGATGATTGGATGACTCGGTGATTGGGTCACTGGGTGACTGGGTGATTGGATAATCAGTCACCCAATCACCCAGTCACCCGATTTCGTGATCGTCCAGCATTGTAGCACAGTTCCGCAAAATTGCGCTATGACTCCGCCGCTCCACCGCGATCCGCCCTCAGTTTCTTGGCCTGGACGCTGAGGCGCTGGAAATAGTCGGTGTCGACGATCTCCTCCACCTGCTTGCTGCGCTTGATCTCATCGATCTCGATGCGCAGGTTCTGGATCTGCGCCTTGAGCTGTGCCTCGCGCACCTGCACCTCCTGGGCGTTCTGGATCGAGACGGCCGCCTGCCCGGCGATGGTCTCGACGACGCGCAGGTGGTCGGCGGTGAACCTGCCCGCCTCGCGGCTGACCAGCTCGATTGCACCGATGAGCTTGCCGCGCACCTGCAACGGTACGCCCAGATAAGCCTGCGGTTGCAGCAGACGCCAACTGCGTTGCAGGTCACCCTCCGACTGCGCCGCGGGCAGCGCGCCCAGATCGGACGCCAGAATTGACGCGCGCTGCTGCACCAGTTGGCCCAGCAGCCCCAGGTCTGCCGCGTAAATGCGCGGCTGCTCGACGGGCTCGCCTCCCACCGCGTGGACCAACGTCAGCCTGCCCTGCGCTTCGTCGAACAGGGTGATCTCGGCCGCGTCATAGGGGATGGCGCTGCGCAGGCTCTCGGCCAGGGTTGCCGTGGTCTGCTCCAGGTCGATGCTGGCGCTGATGGTGCGGCCGATGTCGTAGATGGCCCCCAGCTCGGCCAGGCGCGCCTGCAAGGCTAGCACCATGCGGCTGAAGGCCCGCGCCAGGCCGCCCACCTCGTCGCCCTGGTCGGTCACGTCGGCGATGCGGTCGGGCACGAAGGGCTGCTCGGCTGCGACCTCGCCGGCCGTGCTGGCCAGGGTGCTGATAGGACGCGACAGCGTGCGCGCCAACAACAGAGACGCCAGAACGGCCACCACGGCCATGATGCCGGCGATGGTGAAGCCCAGCAGCCGCTGGCGATCCACCGAACCCAGGAAGCTGGCCTCCGGCAGGTCGACGACCACGGCGAACAGCCCGGCATTCTGGCCAAGCGCGGCCACCGGAGCAAACGCGGCTACAGCGTACTGGCCTCGGCACGCCTGCTGGTCGGCCGGCGCCGCCGGATCGTCGGGGTGGCAGTAGCGCAGGCTGCCCGGCTGGCCCGTTTGCAGCGCCTGCGCCACGGCGTCGCCCACCGGCTGCACGGCCGGCATGGGCTGCGGCAGGCGGGCGATTTTCTCGGCCGGCGCGCATTGCGGATTGTCTGTCGGGCAGTCGCCGCCCAGCGGCCTGGCTTGGGCGATGCGCGCCTCCAGGTCGGGCGACAGCACGCCCAGGGTGCGCCCCACCCACTCTTCGCCGCGCAGTTGGCTCATGACGATGCCGTGCGGGTCCACCAGGTAGACGTCGATGCTCTCCTGGGCCTGCGCGCTGATGCCGCCGCCGGCCAGGTCCAGCGTCTGGGCGAAGACGTCGTCGACGAAGCGCTGGTCCAGATGCACGGCCACCGCGCCGACCACTGCCTCGCCCTCCCGCACCGGCGCCGACAGGTTGATGCCCGGTTGGTCGTTGACCAGGTCGCGCCGAAAGCTGGAGGTGAAGGTTTCGCCTCGCAGCGCCGCGCCGATGAAGTCGCGGGCCGACACGTCGCGGCCGATAGTGGCCGGGTCGGTGTGGGCCATGGTCGTGCCCGTTGCGTCGTAGATGCCGACGACGTCAATGCGTTCGTTGGCCTGCAAGAGGTTGGCGACGGCCGTGTTCAGCGTGCTTTCGGCGCCCGGCGTCGCGCCGCCAGTGAGCGTGGCCAGCACGCCGGGATCGTTGGCCGCCATGCTCAGCAGGCCCTGGCTGTCGCCCAACGCGTTGGAGATGTGTAGCGCCATGCTGTTGCCCAGCCGCGTCATGCCCTCCTGGGTCTGGCGGGTGAGCGCCTCGACGCTGGACGCGTTGATGATCCAAGCAGCCAGCAACAGCGGCAGCAGCGAAAGCAGCATCATCACCACCAGTAGCTTGCTGGAGATGCGCCAGTGGCGGAAGCTGAAACGGGAGTTAGACATAAGTATTGATCTCGACGCTGATGATAGTGTGCTTACGACGTAACTCGTAACTCGTAACTCGTAACCCGGAACCCAGAAAGGCCCTCCGCAAGGCGACTTCTGGTTACGTGTTACGAGTTACGTGTTACGCATTACGGTTGCCGATGGGCTATCAGCATGGTGATATCGTCGAACTGGTCGGCGCTGTCGATGAAATTGATCAAGGTGGCTTCGATGCGCTCGAGCAGACTCCTGGCCGATGGCGTCGGCTCGGCCAACAGCTCCAAAACGCGCTTCTCGGTGAAGAACTCGCGGTTGGGATTGCGCGCTTCCGGCACGCCGTCGGTGTAGGTGAACAGCGTGTCGCCCGGCTCGATGACGGCTGTAGCGGTCTTGAACTCCACCCCAGGCAGCATGCCCACGGCCGGCCCGGTGGACTTGAGCCGGCCCTTGAGCGCGCCGTCGGCCCCGATGATGAAGCAGGGCGTGTGGCCCGCGTTGATGTAGGCCAGTTGCCCGTTGGACGGGTCAAGAATGCACATGAACATGGTCGCGAAGTAGTTCAGCTCCATGTGGTTGTCGTTGATGTAGTTATTGGTCAGGGTAATGGCATTTTTCAGGGCGGTGATGCCGGTGGTCGGCGCGGCTGCCCCGCGCAGATCGCTGCTGCGGCGGCGGCCGCCGTCCGGCGCGTCCTGCAACACATCGGCCCAGCTCAGCGAGTAGTTCTGCTGGGCAAAGGCGCGGGTCAGGCTGCGGCAAAGGGCCATGAACAACGCAGCCGGGATACCCTTGTCCACCACGTCGCCGATGACCAGC
>JBFYTD010000238.1:0-4621 GCA_041300885.1 Anaerolineae bacterium
TGGCGCTGATGTATGCTCAGCACTGGGCGGAGACCGACGCCGACCCTGATCCCGAAGCCGTACAGAGGTTGATCGAGACCTACGGCGAGGAAAAGGCGGCTGCCATAGACATCGTGTTGCGGATGATTCGCGTCGGCAATCTGCTCGGCAACACCGCCGACTATCTCCTGTACAGGCTTTCGTTGGGGCTGATCGGCACGCGGAAGAATGAATCGCAGTTCAGTTCGTAAAATGAGAGCTTCGATAGGAGTATTGGTCATCATAAGCGGAGGTGAAGGTGGAAGCCTCGGAACGTATGGGCATCTATTCCCTGGCCGTCAACCTGTTCCTGGCCGGGTTGAAGGCCGCATTGGCCCTCCTGTCCGGCAGCCTGGCTCTGGCGGCCGACGCCGTGCATTCGGCGGTGGATGTAGTCGGCTCGTTGGTGGTGTTGGGGGGACTTATCATCGCCCGGCGCAAATCCAAGGCTTTCCCATATGGCTTGTACAAAGTCGAGAACGTCGCCGCCATCGTTGTGGCCTTTCTGATCTTCCTGGCCGGTTACGAGATCGCCCGGGAGGCCTGGCAAGGCACAGCGCGTGTCGTGACGGCCTCGCCCGCCATCCTGGCCGGGGCGGCTCTGGCCGTTCTTCTTCCCCTGGCTTTCAGCCGCTACGAGGCCAGGCTGGCGAGAACGACCAATTCCCCCAGCCTGACTGCTGACAGCCGTCACTTTCAGACCGACGTCCTCTCCTCGGCCGTAGTGCTGATCGCCCTGGCGGGAAGCCGGCTAGGCTGGCCCCTGGATCGGATCGGCGCGGCAGTGGTGGTCATCTTTATCGCCCGGGCGGGTTGGGAGCTCCTGGCCGACGGGATGCGGGTGTTACTGGACGCCTCATTGGATGTGGAAACGCTGACCAGGGTGCGAGGCCTCATGGAAGATGAGCCGGCGGTAGCGGCGGTGAAGTCCCTCACCGGCCGCAACGCCGGCCGCTACCGCTTCCTGGAGGCCGAGGTGACGCTGCGCACCCACGACCTGGACAAAGCCCATGCCGTCAGCCAGCGCCTGGAAGAAGGCATCCGACGCGAGATTGCCCACGTGGACCGGGTCCTCATTCACTATGAACCGACGGCCAAGAAGCGCGTCCGCTACGCCCTCCCTCTGGCCGACCTGAACGGCACGATCAGCCAACACTTTGGCGAGGCGCCCTACTTCGCCCTGATCACCATCCGACTCAGCGACGGCGAGGTAGAGCGACAAGAGGTTGTCGCCAACCCACACACGAAGCTGCCCAAGGCCAAGGGCATCCAGGTGGCCGAATGGCTGGTGGGGCAAAAAGTGGATGTCGTGCTGGTCAAAGAGAGCTTGCACAACAAAGGGCCTGAGTACGTGTTTGCAAACGCCGGCGTCGAGATGCAAGATGTCGTTGCCGATACCCTGGCCGTCGCGTTGGCTGCATTGAAACCGGAGCAACAATGAAGCAATTAGTTATCCTCAGCGGCAAAGGCGGCACGGGTAAGACCAGCGTCGCGGCCGCGTTTGCGCACCTGGCCGCCGAAGGTGAGCCGGCCGTGCGCGCCGTGCTGGCCGATGCGGACGTGGACGCGGCCAACCTGGAGTTGGTATTGAGCCCGCAGCCGTTGGAGAGCCACGAGTTCATCGGCGGCTCGGTGGCCGTAATTGACCCGACGCTGTGTCAGGGGTGCGGGACTTGTCATGACGTCTGCCGGTTCGATGCTGTGTTACTGCCGACGCCCGAACGCGAGGTCTATGCCGTCGATCCCATCGCCTGCGAAGGCTGCGCGGCGTGCGTCTACCAGTGCCCGGAGGAGGCCATCCGCATGGTCCCGCAACTGGCCGGCCACTGGTTCCGGTCGGACAGCCGTTATGGGCCGCTGTTCCACGCTGCGCTACGGCCGGCGCAAGAGAACTCCGGCAAGTTGGTGACGCTGGTCAAGCAGCAGGCGCGGCTGCTTGCGTTGGACGGCGGCTACGATGCGGTGATCGTGGACGGCCCGCCTGGCATCGGCTGTCCTGTCATCTCGGCCGCATCGGGCGCCGACCTGGCCCTCATCGTGGCCGAGCCGACCGCGGCCGGCATCCACGACATGGAACGCGTGCTGGCGACGACGGCGCACTTCCGCGTGCCGGCGCTGGTCTGCATCAACAAGGCCGACATCTATCCCGCAGGCACGGCCCAGATCCAGGCATATTGCCGGGAACGTAATATCGAAGTCGTCGGCCACATCCCCTTTGACGCGACTGTGACGGGAGCGATGGTGCAGGGCCAGCCAATCACGGCCTTTGATCCCCATGCACCGGCCAGCCAGTCATTGGTCGCCATGTGGCAGCAGATGGCAGCCAGGATCAGCGAGCGAGCAACATGAGCACGGAGTTCGTGATGCGACCCATCGGCGTGATCCGCACGCCATTCATAGAGCCGAAAGGGATGCCCATTCAGCCGGCCTTCTCGCGGGCGATTGGGCAGGTGGAGGTCTTCGCTGAGTATGCGGAGGGTCTGCAAGACCTGGAGGCTTTCTCCCACGTGATCCTGATCTACGCGCTGCACCGAGCGGAGGGCTATGCCCTGCGCGTCAAGCCGTACCTGGATGATGTCGCGCGCGGTCTGTTCGCCACGCGCTACCCGTACCGGCCGAATCCAATCGGCCTCTCGACCGTGCGTCTGCTGTCACGTCGAGACGCTGTGCTGGAAGTAGAGGGGATTGATGTGCTGGATGGCACGCCGCTGCTCGACATCAAGCCCTATGTGCCGGCTTTCGATGGTAAGGCTGATGCCCGCGCCGGGTGGTACGACAGCCGTCCAGCGGGCAAGGAGGGACGCTCATGAACTCCCCCGAACAACTCCGAGCGGCGATCTTAGCCAGGCTGGCCAGGGTGATCGACCCGGAGACAGGCGTGGATATCGTGCGCATGCGCCTGATCGAGGACCTGACGGTAGACGAGCAGGGTCGCGCCAGTTACACCTTCCGGCCCTCCTCGCCCTTGTGCCCGATCGCCGTGCCGTTGGCGGTCGAGATCCGTCGCGCCGTGCGCGAGGTGCCGGGCGTCACGCGCCAGGCGATGCACGTGGAGGGCTACGTGGGCAGCGATGAGCTCAACGCGCTGTTGCAGGAGCTCGCAGACGAACACGACGGCGCTGCCACGCACGACACAAACGCTGTAGGGCATCACTGATACGAGGAGAACCGAACATGCACCGTCGCATCATCCGCAACGCCGCGCAGGGTCTCGCGGCCATCCTGCTGGTCACACTCCTGGCCGCCTGCGGCGCGCCGCCGCGCAGCGCAGGGCCGGCCCCGACACCGATCCCGACGCTGATGCCCGTGACGCAGGCGACCGCCACCCCCGCGCCGCTGAGCGCGACCGGCCAACCGGGCCGAGGCCGTGGCCCGGCACGGCGGCCGGCGGCAGACACGACCCTGGCCACCTTCACCACGGCCGACTTTTCCGGCGCGGGCCTGTGCGCGGCGTGCCACATCGGGCTGAAGGACGAGGCTGACGCCGATGTCTCCATGCCGACCGCCTGGCGCTCGACCATGATGGGCAACGCGGCCAAAGACCCGGTCTGGCAGGCCAAGGTGAGCTCGGAGGTGGCGCGCTTCCCGGCACTTCAAGCGGTCATCGAGAAGAAGTGCGTCACCTGCCACATGCCGATGGCCGAGACGCAAGCCGTGGCCGAGGGCCAGCCGGTGACTGCGTTGGGGGATGGCTTTTTCAACCCGGCCAATCCGCTGCACCCGGCGGCCATTGACGGCGTCTCGTGCACCCTTTGCCACCAAATCCGCGATACGAACTTCGGTGAGATGGCGAGCTTCAGCGGCGGCTACACCGTGGACACCAGCACGAACCCGCCCGACCGCCCCATCTTCGGCCCCTATGAGCAGCCGGTGGCCGAGGTGATGCGTGCCAGCACCGGTTTCGATCCCGTCTACGGCGCGCACATGGCGTCGGCCGAGCACTGCGCCACCTGCCACAACCTCTACACGCCCTACGTGGACGCGCAAGGTAACATCCTGGGCGAGTTCCCGGAGCAGACGCCGTACACCGAGTGGCAATACAGCAGCTTCGGCAGGTCAGCCACCTCGTGCCAAAGCTGCCACATGCCGCTGGCCCAGGGCGGCGTAGTGATCTCGACCGTGCCCGCCAACCTGCCCGCGCGCCAGCCGTTCTACCAGCACTTCTTCGTCGGCGGCAATGCGTTCATGCTGCAAATCCTGGCCGACTGGGGCGGCGAGCTGGAGGTTACCGCCGACCCGGCACATTTCGCGACCACCCAGGCCCGCGTCGCCGAGCAGATCGGTGTGCGCTCAGCGACTTTGACGCTGAAGGGCCTGGAACTCGAGGATGGTGTCCTCAGCACCCAGCTCCTGGTGACCCCTCTGACCGGCCACAAGTTCCCGGCCAGCTTCCCCTCGCGGCGCGCCTGGCTGCATGTCACGGTGGCCGATGCCGAGGGCCAGGTGATCTTCGAGTCGGGCAAGCATAACCCCGACGGCACGATCACCGGCAACGCGGCCGACACCGACCCGGCCGCGTTCGAGCCGCACTACGACGTCATCACCCAGCCCGACCAGGTGCAGCTCTACGAGCCGATCATGGGCGACAACGAGGGGCATGTCA
>JBFYTD010000239.1:0-4614 GCA_041300885.1 Anaerolineae bacterium
CATCCCGCACGTGGAGATCATCCGCGTCGGCAGCCGCGTGCCCGTCTTCCTGCCGCAGCGCATCACCGACGAGTTCTGCCAGATGATCCGCCAGTACCATCCCTTCTGGATCAACATCCACGTCAACCATCCCAAGGAGATCACGCCGGAACTGCGGGCAGCCTGCGCGCGCATGGCCGATGCCGGCATCCCGCTGGGCAACCAGAGCGTGCTGCTGGCCGGCGTCAACGACTCGGTGCATATCCAGCGCATGTTGGTCCACGAGTTGGTCAAGATGCGGGTGCGCCCCTATTACCTCTACCAGTGCGACCTGGTGGAGGGGGCCGGCCACTTCCGCACCAGCGTCTCCAGGGGCATCGAGATCATCGAGGGGCTGCGCGGCCACACCAGCGGCTACGCGGTGCCAACCTACGTGGTGGACGGGCCGGGCGGCGGCGGCAAGATCCCGGTCATGCCCAACTACGTCATCAGCACCGCGCCCGGCAAGGTCGTCCTGCGCAACTACGAGGGCTACATCACCACCTACAGCGAGCCGCTGGACTACGATCCGCTGGAGATCAGGCACCTGGAGAGCCAGATCCCGCGCCGGCCCGAGGCGGGCCAGGAAGGCGTCCACGCGCTGCTGGAGGGCCGGCAGATGGCCATCCGGCCGCAGGGCTTCGACGGCACCCACGCCCGCGGCGGCGCCATGCACCGGCTGCGCGAGCGCGCCGACAAGTGGCAGCCCTTCATGGTCGGCGAAACTGTGGACGTACAGCCCGGCAGTGGGCCGGCGTTGGCGGAGCCGGTGGGTGGGGAGAAGTAGGCAAGTAGGCAAGTAGACAAGTAGACAAGGAATGGGTAGGTTGGTACATTGGTGTGCCACTTGCAACCTGCAACCTGCAACTTGCAACCTGCAACGAGGATTGACATGCGCGTCGCTGTATTAGCTAACTTGAAGAAGAACGCTCCCTCATGGCCGGGCATGTCGCCTGACCAATGGGATGACTTAGATTCCGAGGAGACCGTCGAGGCCATCGTGGCGGCGCTGCGCGTGGGCGGCCACGTGACGGAGTTCTTTGAGGCCGACCTTTCGTTGATCGAGACCCTGCCCACCTTTCAGCCCGATATCTGCTTCAACATCGCCGAGAGTCACTGGGGCGACAGCCGCGAGTCGCAGGTGCCGGCCATCCTGGAAATGCTGCGCCTCCCCTACACCGGTTCGAGGGTCATGTCGCTGGCGTTGGCGCTGGACAAGGCCATGACCAAGCGCGTGCTGCACTTCCACGGCCTGCCCACGCCCGCCTTCCAGACCTTTGAACGGCTGGACGAACCGCTGGACGACGACCTGACCTTCCCCATGTTCGTCAAGCCCACCAGCGAGGGCACGGGCATGGGGGTCAGCGCCCGCTCGGTGGTGTACAACGAAGCCGAGCTGCGCGAGCAGATCAAGGAGATCCTCACCCGCTACCGCCAGCCGGCCTTGGTGGAGCACTTCGTGGACGGTCGCGAGATCACCGTGGGCGTGGTGGGCAACCTGCGCGGGCCGGTGGCGCGGCGCGTGCCGGGCGACGAGGATGCCCCGCGCATCACGGCCGGCCTGCACTTCCTGCCTCCGCTCGAGGTGGACTTCGCGCGCTATCCCGTCGAGGAAGCCGGCATCTACACCGGGCGGGTCAAGACCGAGCTGGCCGACGACTTTCACTACCTCTGCCCGGCGGCGCTGGACGAGGAACTGGGCATCGACCTGAACTGGTACACGGCCGCGGCCTTCCGCGTGTTGGGCTGCCGCGACGTGGCGAGGGTCGACTTCCGCCTGGACAGCCACGACAACAACACCCCTTACATCCTGGAAATCAACCCCCTGCCCGGCCTGAACCCGCGCATCAGCGACCTGGTGATCGAGGCCCGCGCCGAGGGGGTCAGCCACGCCGAGCTGATCAACAGCATCCTGCTGCAAGGCGCGGCCCGCCATGGGCTGCTGCCCAAGGGGATCCAGCTCAATTGGCCGGCGGCAAGACTGCCGATGGTGAATTGAGGGAACAAGGAGGCGGTATGTCAGATCTTTCCTATCCCCAAGTCGACGCTGCAGACTGGAGCACGGTCCAGCCGCACGTCGACGCCCTGCTGGCGGCCCCGCTGGGCGCTGACGACGTCCCCGGCTGGCTGAGCCAATGGAGCGCGCTGAACGCCGTGTTGGAGGAGGCCGGCGCGCAGGTCTATCGGGCAGTCACCGAAAACACGGCCGACGCGGCAGCCGAGCAGCGTTTCGAGCACTTCATGGACGAAATCGTCCCCCAGACCCGGATCGCAGAGCAGGCGCTGAAGCAGAAGCTGCTGGCTGTGGCGGGCTACCAGCCGACCAGCGACACGACCCTGCTGCTGCGCCGCTTCCGCACCGAGGTCGAGATCTTTCGCGCCGAAAACGTGGCGCTGGAGAGCAAGCTGACCCTGCTGGGCAACCAATACAACAAGATCGTGGGTGGCATGACCGTCGAGTGGCAGGGCCAACAGGAGACCCTGCCCCAGGCCACCAGCCGGCTGCAGGAGCCGGACCGCGCCGAGCGCGAGGCTGTCTGGCGGCGCATCATGCAACGCTACCTGGCCGACCGTGGCGCACTGAACGAGCTGTACATGCAGATGCTGCCGCTGCGCCGTCAGAGCGCGCAGAACGCAGGCTTCGACGACTATCGGGCCTACCGCTGGCAGCAACTGGCCCGCTTCGACTATAGCCCTGCCGACGCCTTCACCTTCCACGACGCCATCGAACACGAGGTTGTGCCGCTGGCGACGCAGCTTTACCAGCGGCTGGCCGGACAGCTCGGCATCGACCGCCTCCGTCCATGGGACAGCGAGGCTGACCCCTACGGCCAGCCGCTGCGCCCCTTCGACAACGCGGCGGACTTGGAAGCAGGCGGGCAGCGCATCTTCGATCAGGTCGATCCGGTCCTGGCCCAACACTTCGCAGCCATGCGCGATGGCCGCCTGGACCTGGCGTCACGACCCCACAAGGCGCCGGGCGCCTACTGCAACGGCTTCCCCGTCAGCGGCGCTCCCTACATCTTCATGAACAGCGTTGGCACCCACAACGACGTGACGACGCTGCTGCACGAAGGGGGCCATGCCTTCCACTTCATGGAGTCGTCGCAGCGCCAGCCGCTAGTCTGGAATCACAACGGGCCCATGGAATTCTGCGAGGTAGCGTCCATGTCCATGGAGCTGCTCAGCGCGCCCTACCTGGTCCGCGAGCAGGGCGGCTTCTACACGGAGGCCGAGGCCCGCCGCGCCTACGCCGACCACTTGCGCAAGATCGTGCTCTTCCTGCCCTACATGGCCGTGGTCGATGGTTTCCAGCACTGGGTCTACGCAGAAGCGCCGGCCGACGTAACGCCGGCCGATCTGGACCGCACCTGGGCCGCTTTGTGGGATCGCTTCATGCCGGGCATCGACTACAGCGGCCTGCAATCCGAAAAGGAAACCGGCTGGCAGCGCAAGGGCCACATCTTCGAGGTTCCCTTCTACTACATTGAGTATGGCCTGGCCCAGCTCGGCGCGCTGCAAGTCTGGCGCAACGCACTGGCCGACCAGGCTGGGGCCGTGGCCAGTTACCGCAGCGCGCTGAGCTTGGGGTACACGAAGTCCCTGCCGGAGCTGTTCGCCGCTGCCGGCGCCCGCTTCGCCTTTGATCGCCAGACCGTGGGTGAGCTGATGGGGTTGGTGGGAGAGCAGATGGCGCGGTTGGAGGACGGTCAGCAGGACTGACAGTGCTGGGCGTGCGTGGGGCAATCTACGACGCGTTGGGTTAGTTGAGCGATAGACTCAGCACTGTCAGTCCTGCCGAGGGCGCGATTAGAGGACTGACAGTGCTGATCTTGGCGAGGGCAGGTCTCAACGCAGTGGTCTTGTCGAGCGGTCGACGAGCACTGTCAGTCCTGCCCCGCGCGCCCCACTACCAACCTGATCCCATCGAACGCGCCGAACACGCGCCGTTCGATCACCGTGAGGCCAGCCTGCGCCATCAGGCTGGCCTCATCGCGCATGGAGTCGCCAAACAACTGCCAGGTGCGCGCCAGCGCCACACCCGCGCAGTTGCCATCGCCGGGCAGGCCCGCATCGACCAGCACCAGCAGCCCGCCCGGCCGCAGCGCGCGCCTCATCTCCCGCATCGCCCCCAGGCCATCGGGAAACGCGCTGAAGGCAAAGGTCAGCGCCACCGCGTCGAAGCTGGCTGCGGCCAGCGGCAGCCGCACAGCGTCCCCCTGGACCAACAACGCCGGCTGGCAGGCCTGGCCCAGCCGCTGCTGCGCTTGCTGCAACATCCCCGTCGACAGATCCAGTCCCACGGCCAGGCGAAAGCGTTGCGCCAACTGCGCCAGGAGCACGCCGGGGCCTGGGCCGATCTCCAGCACTGAACTGCTGGCTGGCAACGTCCACAGCCAAGGCAGCGCCGCCTCGGTGTAACGCCGCCACACCGGCAGCAGCCGCATCGCCCCGGCATAGAACGGCGCCATGCGGTCGTAGAGGCGTTGGTAGCACTGGTGATTGGCGTCGACTGGTTCCGCCTGCGGGGATGGTTGATCAGACTGCCACATAGGCCGAGATACCTCTCGATGGCCGACCCGCAGGGACGCGGCT
>JBFYTD010000240.1:0-4613 GCA_041300885.1 Anaerolineae bacterium
CCGTCGCGCGACGTTGGCCACGCTCTTGATCTCCTTTTCCAGCCACAGGTGCCGGGGATAGTCCAGACGCAACAGCTCGCCCTTGTCCCCCTCCTCCTTTCGGATGGCGTTGATCACCAGCCGGCCGCCGGGAGCTAGCGCGGCCAGCGCTTCGACCACCGGCTTCCAGGCCGGCGTGGTGTCGATGATGGCGGCCGGCGGCTGCGGCGGCGTGTCGGCTGTGTCGCCTGCCCAGGCCGCGCCCAACTCCAGGGCGAAGGCACGCTCCTCCGGGTTGCGGGCGAAGACGTAGACCGGCGAGCGGGGATAGAGGCGCCGGGCCAGCAGGAGCACCAGGTGGCCGGAGCCGCCGAAGCCGGTTAGGCCCAGCGGCTCCCCATCGGCCAGGTTGGCCAGGCGCAGCGAGCGATAGCCGATGGCCCCGGCGCAGAGCAACGGCGCGGCCTCCACGTCGGAGAACACAGCAGGGATGGGATAGGCGAAGGCTTCGGGGACGGCTATTAGCTCGGCGTAGCCGCCGTGCGCATCGCGGCCGGTGGCGCGGAAGTGCGGACAGAGGTTCTCGTCGCCGGCCAGGCAGGCCGGGCAGACGCCGCAAGCCGAGAATATCCAGGCCACGCCCACGCGGTCCCCCACAGCGAAGCGGTCAGCCCTCGGCCCCAGCGCGGCCACGCGGCCCACCACTTGGTGCCCCAGGATCATCGGCAACACCGGCGGCGGCGTGCGCCCCTCGATCTCGTCCAGCTCGGTGTGGCAGACTCCGCAGGCGGCAACGCGCAGCAATACCTCACCAGGGCCGGGCGTAGGATCGGGTACATCAATCAGATGCAGCGGGTTTGGACTTTCGCGCAGGCTGGCAAGTTGGGCCAAGATAAGAGCTTTCATCCGGGAGTTTTGGCAATCTATCGGTGCGGTGGATGCCATCCAGCGCTGACCCAGCGTCGCCGAGCGCCAACGATCGTCTCGTCGTTCATTGCCAACGCCAGCACGGTTGCGCGTCCGACAGTCGTCAGGCCGACGAGACGAGTTCTTGTGGCGTCCCATGTGAAATGTTCACTCCAACGGTCGCGGCGGGGATGAAATAGGGGAGCCTCCGTACCGGTCAGAGGATCTTTTGCGGTGATTGTGCTGCCCTTGAATTCGTTGCAGCGGCGGCAGGCAAGACAAAGGTTCTCAAATTCGGTTTCCCCGCCTGCTGACTGCGGCGTCACATGGTCGATGGTCAAGAGCTGGCCGGTATTACCCACAGACGTTTGGCAATAGACGCACAGATGGTCATCAGCGTCCTCCAGCCTCTTGCGCAACACCGACGTCAGGTAGGTGCTCATGGGGAAGCCTCAGGACAGATTTGTCGGTGGCACCTGGTGGCCCCGCCAACGCAGCAGCGCAGCCGCATGCGCCTTGCGCAGCATGAAGCGATCGGCCTCAATGCGCAGGTCTGTCAACTCAGCGCGCTCGCCTGCCGTGATGATCCCATTGGCGTTCTTGTCCAACAGATCTTGATAGCGACTCGCATCCTGGTCCAGTTGCGTGCTGCGCGCCACGCGCCACAGCGACTCGTCGTCGAGCCGATCCAGTGCAGCCAGGTCAGCCTGGAAAGCCGCCGGTACGTCGTCCCAAACTGGCGGGCTGCCGACTTCCACCGCACGAACCAGCACCTCGTTCAGCGGTTGGCGCATAGCTTGGGCGGCATGCTGCAGCCGCACATAGAGGTATTCCGGCAATTGAAGTGTCACACTGGTCGCAGTCATCTCAATCATCCTCCTGACTTTAAGAGCGGTCAGACACAGCCATATCTTAGCACAGAAGCGTTAACCTTGCCAGCCGCTAGTACGCTATTCATCCAGGTGCTGTAGCAACAACTCGTTCACCCGCGCCGGCTCCTCGTGCTGCACGAAATGCCCGGCCTCCTCGATGAACACCAGCCGGCCGTGGTCGCACAGGTCGATGCTGGGCTGGGCCATCTCGCGGCCCAGGGCAAAGTCCTTGGCGCCCCAGATCATCAGCGTGGGCACGGTGATGCGGCCCAGGCTGGTGAGCTTGCGCTGGCTGCGCGCCGACGCTCGGTACCAGTTGACCATGCCAGTGATCGCGCCGGGCTGCGACCAGGCGGCGCGGTAGCCATCGATGTCCTCGGGCGTGAAGGTGCCGCGACGGGCGCTGCCCTTCAGCGCGCGGATGGCGTTGGTCCAGCCCTTGCGGCGTAGGCTGGCCTCGGGCAGGCGCGGGATCTGGAAGAAAAAGATGTACCAGCTCTTGCGCATCTGCGCCCAGGAACGCCACACCGTGCGGAACATCACTGCCACGTGGGGCACGTTGAGGATGGCCAGTTTGTGCAGCCGGTCCGTGTACTTGCCGGCCACCCACCAGGCCACGGCCGCGCCCCAGTCGTGGCCGACGAGAAATACTTTGTCGTGGCCGGTGGCGTCGATCAGCCCCAGCACGTCCCTCGCCAGCTCGTCGATGTCGTAGGCCCGCACGCCGACCGGCTTGCTGCTCAGGTTGTAGCCGCGCTGGTCAGGCGCCCAGACGCGGTAGCCGGCCTGGGCCAGCGCGGGGATCTGCGCCTGCCAGCCGCCCCAGTATTCGGGGAAGCCGTGCAGCAGGATCACGGGCGGTCCGTCAGCCGGGCCGGCCTGGGCGACGTGCAGGGTGATGCCGTTGGTTTGGACAGTGGTATGGTCGATGGGGATGTTTAGGTTGTTCATGGTGGATCCGATTATAGCGCTGCCAGCCGGTTCGGTCGAATGGCGCCAGGTTTCTGTCCAACTTGGACCGGCCGATCTGGCAACTACCCTTGATCCGTGCTACAATCACGGCACACTACGCTCAAAGGAATTCACCCATGACCTCATCTGCCCCCACCTTCTCCACCATGTCCACGCGCAGCAAGCTGCTGGCCGTCATCGGCTTGGCCGCCGCGCTGCTTTATTTGGCCGCCGGCCGCATGGATGACGCCTATTGGCTGCGCATGATCAGCAAACCGATCCCGGTGCTGATGATGGCTTTTTGGGTCAGCGGGTTGCGGGTCAAGGGCCGCTACCAACTGGCTATCTTGCTTGGTCTGCTGCTCACGGCGCTGGGCGACATCCTGCTGGAGTACTCGGAGGCCACCTTCCTGCTGGGCCTGGGGGCTTTTCTGCTGGGCCACATCGCCTATATCGTGGCTTTCCTGCAGGATACCCGCAAGCTCTACCCCTTCTATGGCGCGGCCGCCTATGGGTATGGCCTCTTTGCCATGTTCTTCCTTCTCTCCACCGGCGAATTGGGGGGGATGTTCATTCCCGTGCAGCTTTACGTTCTGGTCATCACCACCATGCTGTGGCGGGCGGCCGCCCGGCTGGACGTGCCAACCCTCCCCAGGTTCTCTGTCTGGGCCGGGCTGATCGGCGCGCTGCTCTTTGTCGTCAGCGACAGCATCCTGGCCTTCCGCCTCTTCGAGACCCCCATCCAGCTCGGCGGCGCGGCCGTGATGGTGACGTACTGGCTGGGGCAGCTCGGCATCGCGTTGTCAGCGTGGCGGAAGGGCAGCCTTTGAGGACTGACAGTCCTGATCCGTCTCCAAGAGCAATTCCTGACGCCACAGGCAACCGGTGCAGGTAACCAGGACTGTCAGTCCTTGCGCGCTACTCCTTTACCCCCACCACATAGCGATGATGCGCCCACACGGCCTTGATCTGCCAGGGCAGCGGCGCGTACTCCAGCCAGGTGTAGCGCATTACTTGCTCGCGCAGCTCCGGCTGCTCACCCAGGTAATAGGCCATGGTCGACCAGGTCCAGCCCTCGCCGCTGAACTGATCCTGCAGCTTGGCCGAGCGGATGCCGAGCCGCTGCAACACTTCGCTGGCGGGCATCACCGTGTCGGGCCAGGGGGGCACGTCCAGCACGCCTTGGTCGACGATCTGCACGCCGGCAGCCTCCAGAATGCCGCGGTTCATGGCCATGTCCACCCACGCCTCGCGGCCGCCGATCTCAGCGAAGAAGGCCTGGTCGATCAGGTACTTGCGCATGAAGTAGCCTACCTGCCAGCGATTGGGCATGGCCACGAAGACCACGTTGCGGCTAACCCGCGCCAGCTCGTGCAGCAGCGCTTGCGCGTTGGGCAGATACCAGAGGCCCGCCCACTGCCAGGCCAGGTCGAAGGTGCCGTCGGCGAAGGGCAGTCGGCCCCAGTCGCGCACGTGGACGAGGTTGACCGGCAGCGCCAGCTCGTCCCAGATGCGCTGCACGCCGTCCAGCCGTACCCGGTTGTCGTCGGCCAGCGTCACCTGGCAGCCAGCTTCAGCCAGCGCCACGCTGTTGATGCCGCTGACGCCGGCCATGCCATACAGCGGCGCCTCCAGCACCGTCTCGACGCCGTGCCGCGCTCGCAGGTCCAGCAGAAAGTCGTTGAGCACGAAGCGTTCGTACACCAGCCCCAGCCCTTCGTTGTAGTCGGTCAGATAGTGTTTCCAATCCATCGGTCTAGGTCCTCGTAGGTCCGGCTATCAGCCGGACATTTCCGATGCGCGCTTGCCGCGCGCGAAAAGCCACGTCCACCACAGCAACAGCGCCGTGTTGGCCACGGAGATATGGATCCGAATGTCAGGCAGCGTCTCCATAAGCTGGATCTG
>JBFYTD010000241.1:0-4746 GCA_041300885.1 Anaerolineae bacterium
TCCACCACTGCATGCCGTACCACTCGATGGGTAGCGTCTGCCCTGACCACGCGTTGACGCCGCTGCCCTGAGGCGTGGTGCTGAGCCGAATCCAGTCAGGCCGCAGGAGCTCCTGGCCGTCCCACACACCGCGGTTCAGGTACAGGAAGCCGAGCTTGGCCATGTCGCGCGGCGTCAACTCCAACCCCACGCCGCCCAGCGATATACCGTTGGCATCGGCGGGCCAGTTCCAGTCGTCGATGCCCAGCGCAGGAAAGAGGCGCTGGCTGGCGAAGGCTTCCAGCGACTGGCCGGTCAACGCGCCGAAGGCCGCAGAGAGCAGTTGCGAATCGATCGTACTGTAACTCCAGGCTTCGCCCGGCCGGTAGGCCATCGAATGACCCAAGCCGAAGCTGGTCAGGTCCCGTTGGGTATAGGTGGCCAGGGTGGCGCTGAAGCCCTGGGTGGCCCAAAGCGCCGAAGCTTCCTCGTACAGCGCGCCTTCGTCGAAGGCCAGGCCGGAGCGCATCTGCAGGAGGTGACGCAGCGAGATATTCCGCTGGTCGCGCCGTAACAGGTCCCCGAAGTGGCCGCGCAGCTCACCGCCCAAGGTTGCGTCCAGGTCGGTGATGGCGCCCTCCGCCTGAGCCATGCCGACCAACGCCGACGTGAAGCTCTTGGTCACCGAAGCCAACTGGTGCCGGCGATCGGCGTCATAGCCGTTGAAGTACTCTTCGTAAACCAGATAGCCGTCCTTGACGACCAGCAGGCTGTCCAGGAAGGGCAGCTCCTGCTCGATCTGGGCCCGCAGCCCGGCCAGCGCCGTCTCGTCCAGGCCGCGGTTGGCAGCCGCGTCGCTGCGCCAGCCGTCAGTGGGCCAGTAGTCGCGCGCGGGCGGCGGGGAGGCCGGCGCGCTGGTCGGGGTTGGTTGCGCGCCGGTGCAGGCAGCCAGCAACGCGCCTACGATCAACAGGGTTGACAGCAGTCTCTTGGGCCAGCGGCCCGGCATGGGTTTCGTCATGTTGGGTCTCCTTGAGATTTCTGGTTCACGTCCATTCCGATCGGTCACAGTCGAATGTGGTCAGCGGCCGGGCATCGGCTGCAACGTGGGCGCTCTAGCCTTGGGCAGCGATCGTTGCGGTGGTATAATCCTGCTGCTCGACCGTCACCCGGACCTTGACCAACAGATCTGAAATGACAGGTATCAAACCGCTGCCAGCACCTGCATACCAGGACGATACAGCCCTCTTGGCCGCACTCGACGCGCTCGGCGTTCGTCATCTGTCACTGGCCGAACCAGCCGCAACGTACGTCATCCTCGACGATACGGACTTGATGGGCCGCCTGGCAAGTCATGCCGATCCGCGCCTGCGCGAGGCGCTCATACCGCTTTTCTTGCGCCATCCCGATCTGGCCGCCCGTACGACCGGGTTGGTAGAGCGGTTGGAGCCTGCGGCTGCCGACACGCTGCGCCATTTCTACACGGCGGCGGTCTACCTGCAGCGGTTGTGGTTGAGTACGCTGCGATTGCACCTGGGCAGTTTCCCGTTGCTGACAGATCACTTCGGTCAGCCGTACTACCACCTTCCGGCGCCCGACGCAAAGTTCGGCGAGGCAGGCCTGCGCGGTCTTGCCAGACTCTACGCTGACAGGACTGGCATGGACTGGCTGAGCGTCTACCAAACGACGATGAACCTCCTTTTGCAGCAGCTTAACCTGGACGAGGCGCGCCATGACTGAGACGTTGATCGATGCCCACGAGCTGGAGGTTTTCCTCCAACGGCTCGGCCAGTGCTTTCGCCATCCTGCGACGCTGTACCTGGTGGGCGGCAGCTCGCTGCTGCTGGCGGCCGGCAAGACAAGCACGTTCGACATCGACCTCCAGTTCACGACCGACAGCCGCTATCACACCGAATTCATCCGCTGCCTGCGCACGGTCAGCCGTGACCTTGGCGCGCCTGTGGAGTTGGCGTCGCCGGAGCAGTTCATTCCTCTGCCAGTCGGGTTTGAGGATCGTCGCCAATACATCGGGCGCTACGGCTCGCTGGACGTGTTTCACTTCGACTTCTACTCGATAGCCCTGGCCAAGATTCACCGCGGCAACGAGAAAGACTTCGACGATGTGATGCAAATGATCCGGGCCGGCCTGATCGAGATGGCAGCACTGGAGGCTTTCCTGGTGGAGATCCTGCCCGAGTATGAGTTCTATCAGCCCAGCGCCGATCCGGCCTTGTTTCGGCGCAAGTTCGAGTTGTTGAAGGCCAAGCTGACCGAACCACGGCGTTAGCCCGTCGATTTGGGCGGCTCTGTCCAATATCTCCCTTCTTGGGGGCGCAACCACACGCTGACATGCTCCGGCTGCAAGGTCTCGTCCACGACGCGCACCAGCTCGGCCAGCAGCGCATCCAGGTCGGTCTCGTCGCGCGCGGTGACGGCGAACTGGGCCAGCACCTGCTGGGCGTTGTACTTCTTGCGGTAGAAGCGCCGGTCGATGCCGTCCTGGATGCGGCGGCGCAGCGGCGCGGAAAGTGCGACGATGATCAGCGTCGATATCACCACGGCCAGCGTCGACTGCTGCACGCCGGCCAGCCGGCTGAACAGCCCTTGCAACAGCACGACGATGCCGAAGTAAACCAGCGCCAGCAGCGCGGTCAACACCGTGTAGACCAATGTCTTGCGGATGATGACGTCAAAGTCAAACAGGCGGTAGCGCAGAATGGCCACGCCAACGGCCAGGTAGAGCGGAATCATGTACGCCTGACCAAGGAGGAGAAGCAGGTTGTTGAATCCCGCGCTGTTCTGGTTTGGCATTAGGGTGGTGACGGGAAGAAAGAACAGGATGACCGTGAAGAACCCGCCTACGACAAACCAGCGCAACTGCAGGCGCACCACTGGTCCGGCTGAGCGGTAGCGAAGAATGAGGGAGATCGCAGCCAGGATTGTAATCAGGATGAGGGAAATAAAGGACGGAAAACCCAGCTTGCCGAAAAACGAATTTGTCAGGTTTGCCGGTAACCAGCCATAGGGATTGTCAATGACAATGCGCCCTGCTTCACCCCCATTCCAGTTGGGACCTGGCGCGAAATTACTCGAAAACAAGACAGCGAGCGCCAGGAAGAACCAGACATAGAGAAAGCGCCAGCGGCGGGACGGCAAGTGGCCGTCCGGAAACCAGAGCAAGAGAAGGATCAGACAGGCAAACGTGACAAGATTGGCAGGTTCGGTTGCCCACAAGAAAAACAGTTCCAGAGCGGAATAGCCGACAGGCTGAGCGCCAGAAGCGTAATATATGCCATGTCCCAGCGACCTGACGCCCACAGCCAGCGCGTAGATTATCCATAGCCAGCCGATACGATTGCGCGGTTGCCTGAGCACAATGATCAGTCCCAGGATGGGAGCACCCAATGCCGCAATGCTTGCGCCCAGAACCGACAACCAGGTCGTGTTGGCAGGGTCAGGCGCGGACAACAAAACAATCGCCGAGACAATCAGGAGCACGATTGCCAGCAACGCTGTTCCCCAGGCGATGCGCCGAAGCCAGCTATCACTCATCGGGATCTCTCCTTGAGCCACACGCTGACATGCTCCGGCTGCAACGTCTCGTCCACGACTCGCACCAGCTCGGCCAGCAGCGCGTCCAGATCGGTCTCGTCCCTCGCGGTCTGGGCGAACTTGGCCAGTACCTGCTGAGCGTTGTACTTCTTGCGAAAGAAGCGACGGTCGATGCCGTCCTGGATGCGGCGGCGCAGCGGCGTGAACAGCGCGGCGATGACCAACGTCGAGACCACCACGGCCAGCGTCGACTGCTGGACGCCGGCCAGCCGGCTGAACAGCCCTTGCAGCAGGATCACGCTGCCGAAGTAGACCAGCGCCAGCAGCGCGGTCAAGACCGTGTAGAGCAGCGTCTTGCGAATGACGACGTCGATGTCGTACAGCCGGTAGCGGAAGATGGCGATGGTGATGGCGGCAGGAAGAGCCAGGATGGAGAGCACCAATAGCAGGCTGGTCAAGCCATTGTCCAGCAGCGATTCTTCCGCGCTCAAAAGGAAGAAGGTCAGCCCGTAGACGACGACAAAGAAGGCACCCGCAAAAAGCAGCCACTTGATTTGTTCGCGTTCGACAGTCTGGGCGCGGCGGTAGCGTATGAACAGGGAAGCGACGCTGGCGGAAACCATCGTCAGGAGGCCGATACCCCATATGATCATGAGAGGACCATTCCACACCCCGATGGGAATGAACCCGATGGGGTTGGGCAGCGACCAGTCACCGCCGCTGGTTGGGACGAGTGTGTCCGAAAACGAGCCCAAAACGACAAAGAACAACCACATGCCAACAGCCAGCCAGATCACCCAGTTCCAGCGACGTGAAGGCGGCCGGCCGGTTGGGAAGTGCAACGGAATCAGGAAGATCGGAAAGATGAGCGGAATCCATGACCAGCCGTCGAACCAGAGCAGCAGCCACAGGCCGAGCGAGAGCGTCTCTGGAGGGACGGACAGGCGTCCTACGAGGATGAAGTCGGGAATGCCCGAGACGAGAGCGATGATCATCATCAGCCAGCCCACGCGATTGCCGCGCTGGCGAGCGACGATCAGCGCCCCCAACACGGCAAAGACGATGGGGATGGCCAGGCCAGCCAGCGAATGGAACGGGATGAAGTGTGTGCGTCTGTAGTCATAGCTTCGTGTGATGTCGCGGAGTGAGCACCCTCAGGTGCGGCTTCGTGTGATGTCGCGGAGTGAGCACCCCCAGGTGCGGCCCGTCCGTCCA
>JBFYTD010000242.1:0-4604 GCA_041300885.1 Anaerolineae bacterium
GGCGCTGCCATTCCTTGTGCTGGCGTTCACGGCGTTCAGCCCGCTGCTGGGCATAATGGCTGTAGTTGCCGCGGTAGACCTCCAGCCGCTGGCCGGCCAGCTCCCAGATGCGCGTCGCCACCCGGTCGAGGAAGTAGCGGTCGTGGGAGACGACCACCATGCTGCCGTTCCAGCCCAACAGCACCTGCTCCAGCCATTCGGTGGCGTGCAGGTCCAGGTGGTTGGTCGGCTCGTCCATCAGCAGTAGGTCGGGCTCTTGCAGCAGGAGGCGGGCCAGCAGGCCGCGCGTGCGCTGCCCGCCGCTGAGGTGGGCCAGCGGCATGTGGTGCTCGGCCGGCGGGAAGCCCAGCCCGGTCAGCACCTGGCGCATGCGCTGCTCCCACTGGTAGCCGCCGGCCGCCTCGAAGGCCGCCTGGCGCGGACCATACTCGGCCAGCGCTTCCTCGTAGCCGGCTGGATCGGCCATGCGCTCCTCCAGCCGGTGCAGGACTTCGGCCTGGCGGCGCAGATGGTCGAACTGGGTCGCCACGTCGTCCCACAGGGTGGCGTCACCCACCGGCGGCGGGTCCTGGGGCAGATAGCCGATGGTGAGGCCCTTCATGCGCGTCACCACGCCGTCGTTGGGCGTATCCAGTCCGGCCAGGATGCGCAGCAGGGTGGTCTTGCCCTCGCCGTTGGGGCCGACCAGGCCGATGCGGTCCCCCTTCTCGACGCGCAAATCGACCCCCTGGAACACGTCCAGCGGGCCGAAGCGCTTGCTGAGGTCGTTGCCGATGAGCACGGACATGGCGCGGATTATACCATAGGCGTGCGTGCAGACCAACCTGCCGGGGCAGCGGTACAACTGAAGCATAGATGGGTGCAGTCAGAGCGACCGCCAGCGGCCGCTGCGCTGGCCGTTTGACACAACCCGCAGCCGGCGCGAAAATCCGCAATTGAGTGAAAACGGATCCTGTCTGCGAGGTCTGGGCCACGGTTGTTCCTGTAACAGCCACGCTGTGCGAAGGAGACCTAACATGCACAACGGATTGACTTGGGTGCAAACAATGCTATGCGTACTTGGGCTGTATTGCGTGGTAAGCCTTGGACTCCCCGTGCTGGCGCAGGCTGCTGCAACATCGGGGCCAAAGCAAGTGGATGGTTTGCCGCCCTGTTCCCAGCGTAGCGCCATTTCACTCAGTGTCTCCCCATACTTTCAAGAAGATGGTCGAATCTATCTAGTAGACTCAACTTTGTTGCAGGCACATGCACTTTACCGCAGCAGTGACGGCGGCGAGCACTGGGAGGCCATCCTGCAGCCTCAATCCTGGTATGACCATGCCGCTATCCGCCAATTTGCCATCGCGCCGATGCGGTCGCCGCAAGGATTGATCCTTTACGCCCGCGCGGCGCTGTGGTACACCGGCGGCAGCACGTACGCCCTGCTGCGCAGCGTGGACAGCGGCGACACCTGGACCATCGACCAGATGTGCGACGAGTCGCTGGCCTACTGCAGGAATTGGGTGGGCTTCTACCTCACGAACCAGACCAACGTGTGGTTCGTGCCCCGCCGGCAGACCAATATCAACTTCGAGGCCGACATCCAGCGCTGGGATAACAGCCCCTGGTTCCCCCAGGTGGATACCGTATGGAACGAGACCGGCGCGTATGGCCTGTCGATCTCGCCCGACTATGCCAGCGACCGCCTGCTTTACGCCAGCCTCTACCCCACCAGCTCCACGTTGCAGACCGCGCTGATCCGGTCCAGCGACGGGGGCAACACCTGGCAAAACGGTGCAACAGAGGGATTGTGTCCGGGCTGGGCGGCGGACATGCGCTTCTCGCCGGCGTTTGCCGAGGATAGAACGGTGTTTGCGCTGCAACAGGGTGCAGTCTTCAAGAGTGTGGATGGCGGCGCCACGTGGCGTCACGTCTACCCGCCAGGGGGAGTTGCCTGTCAAGTTCCGCAACGGGATCAAGCTGCTGGTGAACTAGCCGTGTCGCCGCGCTATACAGTTGATCAGACCTTATACGTAGTGGTCCGAGATGATGATCCTTTCGAGTCGTTCCTTCTTGTCTCGACCGATGGGGGTGCATCGTGGCGGGAGATTCTCCGCCAGCCAGGTGGCCTCGACGAACTCATCGTCGCCCCAAATCCACCTGAGGCAGAGCGGCATGTCAGCTTAGACATGATGTTGCCCACTCCATCCACCAATAGCATTTCGGAAGAACAGCCTCCCTTGCATGAGAACCTGGTGTCCCAATCCTCCACCACAACGCACAGCCTTGAACCGCTCTACTTGACACTGTTTTTGAGGCGCTTTCAAGTTGGAACGGGACATCTGTTCCACTACCGTTCAGATGACGGCGGCGTGACGTGGCGCTGCCTGGCGCTGCCGCCGCGGCCACGAGCGTACCTGCCATTGCTGCTGACAGCCCAATGAACACGTGGCATCCTTTTCAAGAGCCAGAACGCCGGCCAGTCGTGGCTGCAAGTCTATGCCGAGGATGGCCGGCAATGCGAGGACTCGACCTCCATCTACTCCGATGACCTGTTCGTGTCCCCCAACTACGCGCAGGATTGCAGACTCTTCTGACTGAACCAGGGGGTGTTGTACACCTCCTACAACGACAGTCAGCGCCACTTCAGCGCGATTGTGGCTGCCGTTGATCCTGCGTTGAGGTCTGGCTGGCTTGGCGCGGTATCCAACCGCCGTGAGTGCAGAAACGGGCGTACCGCAAGGCATGACTGTTGCACAAAATCAGAGCTTTCGAGTACAATCAGCGCAACGACACTCGCTCGCTTCGCTGCAATCGCTATGGATTTGAAAGCATCGCTCGTCTCACTGCTCGCCGGCGCAGCCGCGGCCGCCGGTCTGGGCTGGCTGGTCTACAACACACCGCCCACCAACCCCAACCTGGCCACGGCCATGGTGCTGCTGGTAGCCGCGGTCACCGGCCTCACGGCCCCGCTGCTGGGCTGGCTGCACCGCCGAGTCCCCTTTGGCGGCCGGCCGCCCACGGCCAGGGCTGCGCTGCGCCAGGGGCTGTTGATCGGATTGGCGGCTGGCGCCATCGCCCTGCTGCAACTGCGCGACCTGCTGGACGGGACGCTGCTGCTGGGCGTCCTGGCGTTGGTGGTGCTGGTGGAGGTATTCATGCAGAGCCGGCGGCAGCAGGCATGAGCGGGGACGGAGCGCCCATCCGTTGGGAGACGGCGCTGCCAAGCGGCCGGCGGGCCAGCCTGCTCGTGCGTCCCAACGCTATCAACCTGCTGCTGGACGGGGAGCAGCCCTCGTTCACCTTCGATCCGCGGGGGCGGCTGCATGGCGCGTTCTACCAAGGACGTAACTTTCGCCGCAGTCTGGACAACCGCGTGCTGGCGAAGTGGACGGACACGAGCGGCGGGGTGAAGCAGCGCAGGCACCGCTGGCTCGACACAGCCGAGGCGCAAGCGCTGATTGAGGTAGCCTATGGCCTGGCCCGGCAGACTGCCCAAGCGACTGCGGATGCGCCGCCGGCGGTGCAGGCAGCGCTGGCCAGCTTGAACCGCTGGGATTGGGCCAGCCTGGAGGCTGACCGACAACGCTTCCAGCAGATCTATACCTCCGTGGGCATCCTTCCCCCCGACCAATATCTGGCGCTGGTGTTGCAGGCCAGCCACGGCTGCTCGCACAACGCCTGCACCTTCTGCACCTTCTACCAGGACATCCCCTTCCGCATCAAGACCGCGGAGCAGTTCCGCCAGCACGTGGCCGCGGTGCTGGACTTCTTCGGCCCGGCCATCGCCATGCGCCGCTCGATCTTCCTGGCCGACGCCAACGCGCTGGTCGCGCCGATGGGGCGGTTGCGGGAGCTGTTGGCGGAGGTGCCAGGTGTCAAGTGTCAGGTGTCAGGTGTCGGAGTGTCAAGTGCCAAGTGTCACGGGTCAGCGGTCAGGGGCCAATTGGCTGCCGAGGATTCACCACTGGTGGCTCGCACCGTACCTCCGGAGCACTTGACACTTGACACTCCGACACCTGACACTCCTCCGCCCCTCCCGCTGTATGCGTTCATAGATGCATTCCACGTAGAGCGCAAGTCCGTGGCCGACTGGCAGGAGCTCGCCGCGCTGGGGCTGGCGCGGGTCTACATTGGCATGGAGAGTGGGCACGACCCGCTGTTGCGCTGGCTCAACAAGCCGGGCGACGCCGGCGACGTGCTGGATGCGGTGACGACGCTCAAGGCGGCTGGCTTGCAGGCCAGTGTGATCATCATGTTGGGGGTGGGGGGCGAGCGCTACGCCGCTGAGCACGTGCAGGATACGATTACGCTGCTCAACGCCATGCCGCTGGCACGGGGCGATCTGGTCTATTTTTCGGACTTCGTCGCGCAGTCGGGGGCGCCTTACGCTGCTCTGGCCGCGGCTGCTGGCATTGCGCCGCTGGGGACGACAGAACTGCGGGCGCAGGAGGCAGCGATGCGCGCTGGCTTTGTGGCCCGCGATGCACAGCAAACGCCGCAGTTCACACGGTATGATATCAACGAATTCGTGTACTGACCCGGGCTGGCTCGGTCAGGAGACCGGCCAGAGCATGTGCGTGACCGGGCTGGCTCGGTCTGGAGACCGGCCAGAGCCTGCTTTG
>JBFYTD010000243.1:0-4590 GCA_041300885.1 Anaerolineae bacterium
GATCACGCCATCGGACGGTGCGCCTATGTCCAGTTGATACAGCGCCTGGGCTACCTGCGCCGAGCTGGGGAAATCGGCCGACCAGTTGGCGTCGCGGAAAAGCAGCATCTGCGCGCCCATGGTCTGCTCCAGGTCGGGCGGCGCCAATGGGTGGTCGATGTTAGGGTTGTAGACGGTGTAGCTGTCTGCGAAGTCGATCTCGCCCAGTTGCCCCTGGTCGATGGGCAGCAGCCCTACGCCGCTGATGAAACCGCCGGTTGGGCGCAGCTCGTCGCTGTTTTGCGCCAGCAGAAGGTAGGTCTTGGCGCCATTCGCGCCCAGCAGGGAGGGCGCCAGGCGGGCCAGGGCGGAGCCTGTCTGCAAGAGGGGCAGGTACCGGTCCAGCCGCTCCAACTGGCCGGCGATGCGCGGGTCGAGCTGGGCCAAATCCAACCGGCTGCGCGCGTCGGCGACCTGGGCCAGGGCTGCGTCGGCCTCCTGCCAACTGGGCTGTGTCTGCTCCAGCGCCGGAACCAGCCGGGCCAGCGCGCTGCCTTGCCCCGGTTGGCCGTTCAGGGCATGGGCTAACACATAGGCGCCGTCCATGCTGGCGCGGCCGGCCGTGGCCGCGCCGCGCGCCAGTTGCAGCAACTCAGGCGCAGCCTGGGCTTCGCCGCCAAAGCGGGGCAGCCAGCCGAGGCCGCGTGTCAAGGGCAGGAAGGGGCCGACCTGAGCGGCGACGGTGTCGAGATCGGCCTCCAGCCGGGCAAAGCGCCCCTGCATGTCGGCCAGGTTGGCGGGATCGAGGCTGGTCAGCGCCTCCAGGTCGACGGTCTGAAGGCCCTGCAGCTCGGTCAGCGCCGATCGAGCGGCAGTGGCAGTCTGCACCACCCGCAGTGCCAGCAGCGCCACAAGGAGCACGACCACCACCAACGCCACGGCCAGCACCCGCTTCCAGAGCCGGCGGCCAGGTGGTTTTTGCTTCGATGGAACGGTCTCAGGAGTCACGCTCATAGTCTAGTAACCTACCACAGGGAGGTCGATCTGACAAGTGTCGCAGCCCACAGTCCAGCGGGGTGCATCAACGGTCCAGCCGCCACAGCGCCCAGCCGTCGCCCTGCAAGACCAGATCCGGCCGGTAGCCGGGGACGGCGGGCGCAGGTTGGTCCCCGTCTGCACGGGGAGGGTCTGCCAGGCCGGCTTGCACCAGGTAGAGCGGGCGCTGCTGTCCGACCGCCTGCAACAAATCGAGCCAGGCGGCCGGCGGCGCAGGGCCGGCCAGATCGGGGTGCTGGCTCCCTATCGTGGCCCGATAGCTGGGCAGCGCCCACAGGTCGCGGCTGACGGGCGTCACGTCTGGCCGCAGCCCCAGACCGTAACGCCCGTACCACAGGGCAAACGTGGCTCGGTCGCCGGCCGTCAGCAGCACAGCATTGGCCGGCGCATGGTGCAGCACCTGGCTGTAGAACTGCTCGGCCGCTTGGTCGCCGCGCAGGTTCTGCCCCTGCCAGTACAGGATCAACGGCGCCGCTGCCAGGGCGATGGCCAGCAGCGCTGCGGCCAGCGCCGCGCGTCGATTCCAGCCCGCCAGCCAGTCCAGCGCGGCTGTCACCCCTGCGCCCAGAGCCAGCGCCAAAATGACCCAGCCGGACAGCAGGCTCAGTTGCGAGTCGCTGGTGTTGTAGCCTATGGCCCAGACCAGACCCAGCAGCAGGCTGGCGCAGAAGGCTGCGGCCAGGGGGCGGTTGCGCTGAAAAAGCGTCGCCAGGCCCAGCAGCGCCGCGGCCATGCCCCAGGGCAGGAAGCTGCGCCACAGCTCGGCCGACCAGCCGGCCAGCCGGCCGGGCACGTCACTCCAGGCCACGGCGAAGGCGAATCCCTGGTAAAGCTGCCCCGACACCAGCCACCACAGCCCGGCCAACGTGCGCGGATTGCCCCAGTTGACAGGGGGATCGCCTGCGGCGGCCAGCGGCAGATAGAGGTAGACCAGCAGCCCGGCCGCCAGCGCGGCCGCCAGCGCCGCGCTGGCTCGCCAGCGGCGGCGCTCCCTGGCCGCCCACAGCACAATGCCCGCGGCCGGCAGCAGCCAAACGGTGGTCAGGTGGTTGCCCAGGCCGAGGCCCAGGAACAGACCCGCGGCCGCCGCCCAGCGGTCGGCGCCGCCAGCCTGCCAGCGCACCAACGCCCATAGCGCGGCCGCGGCCAGACAGGCGTGCAGCGCATAGACCTCGGCGACGGTGGCCTGACCCCAAAGCAGCGGGGCGAAAGCCAGCGCCAGCCCGGCCAGCAACGCGGGCGTGAGAGACAGCACGAGCACGGCGGGAGAAGATCGACGGGGGTGCGGTTCTCCAGCCGTGCTCGTGCTGTCAGTGGGGCTTGCGGCAGTCCAGGCGCCAGCGCTCGGCGCCAGGGAGGGCACGGTGGCAGCCACCAGCGCTGCAGCCAGGGCGCCGCTGACCATGGAAAGCAGCGTGGCGCGCCAAGCTGCCGTGCCCAGCGGCAACTGGTCGAACAGGATCGCCAGCAGCGTCCAGGTTGGGTAGCCGCTGGGGTGGGGCACGCCCAGCACGCGCGCAGCCGCGACGAGGTCCCCGCCGTCAGCGCTGGCGTGGGCCCAGGTCAGGCCGGCCGGCGCGGTCAGCCCGTAGATGGCCAGCGCCAGGCCAAAGACGACGCCGGGCGCCAGCCAGGCTTGCAGTCGCACAGCAGCGTTAGCGACCGGTGGGCGGCAGGTAGGCCGGCGGCAGCGCCCACGTCAGCAGCTCCGTGCTGGCGCGCTGGTCAGCGGCGAACAGCCAGGCTTGGCTCTCGATCACGCCGCCCAGCGGATAATCGGCCGGGATTCGCAGGCTCAGCTCGACCTGCGCAGACTGGCCAGCAGCCAGCTCGCCCAGTTCTACCCGCAGCCCTTCCGGCTCGATGCGGGTTGTCCCCTGGGTAGTTGTAGGTTGGCCAGGCGTCAGATCCGGGTCCAGTGGATTGCAGATCAACACGTCAGACAGGGCGACGGCGCCGATGTTCTCTACCAGCAGCCGCTGTGTGATGGTCTGGCCAGGCACTACCAGGAACTGCTCGCTCTCGATGCGTCCCCTCAGCGACGACGCGCGTTCCGGGACGAAGCCGGGCGTTGGCATGGTCCAACAGAGGCTGGGGTCTGGCTGACCAGGCGCGGCGGGCGCAGCGGCTGTGCGCGTGCTCGTTGCAGTGGGCGTGGCGCTAGGCCCCGGCGTGGGCGTACTGGTCGCTGTCGAACCAGGCAGCGGCGTGCTGGTGGCTGTGGCGCCAGGCGGCGGCGTGTCGGTCGGCGGTGCGCCAGGCGGCGTGTTGGTGGCTGTGGCGCCTCCGCTGGGGCGCGTGGGGGTGGGCGTCAACGTGGGTACAGTCTGGGAATCAGGCATCTGGTCGGGCAGGGCCCAGGCGCCGGGCATGACGGCCAGGACGCCCAGGACGAACAGACCGACGATGACCCAGGCCAGGGTTCGGGGCAAGCGCAAGCGCTTATCGGTTGTGAGTTTACGTGGGGTTGGCATAGACTATTGTCCGATGTTGGGCAGATGATCAGCCGTGCGCACGGGCTGCCACAGGGGAGGGTCGGCGGCCAGCTCGTCAGCGCTGCGCGGATTTCGCGAACGATACATCACCAGGGGGAAGCGGATCTTGCTGGCAGACAACGACACGGTCAGGTGTTGCGTGTTGTTCTGCACGTTGCTTTCTTCCGGCACCGGTTCGACGCGGGCGTAGACTTCATACTGGCCGATGCCGCGGTTGGGCCATTGGAGGCTGACCGTGGCGGGCGGCGTGACGTTGCCGGGCGTGAGGGTTTGGAGGCCAATCAGCGCGCCGCCGGCGCTGGGGTCGCCGTCCCAGAACTTGACCTGCACCTGCGAGGCTGACGTGCCCACGCTGCCCAGGTTGAGCAGGTCTACCTGGAGGGTGAGGGTCATGGTGGCGCCGGGGCGGATGGTCGGCAGCGTGGCCGGATCCGTGCGCAGATTACTCAGCGCCAGGTCGGTGGAGGGCGGCGGCGTCACCTGCATGAAGACTTCATTGTTGGGCTGGCAGGGCTCAGTCACCTGGTTGTTTTCGTTGGCGATGACTTTCACGCCGCGCGGCGTCGAAATGACCACGCGCCAGTCGTGTGCGACGGTGGTCCAGAAGCCCGGGTCATGGCGCTTAGCCAGGCCGGCTACCGGCTGCGTGCCGAGCAGGTCGCCGTTACCGGCTCTGAACGTGACGTCGAAGGGGCCGCTGGCCAGGTTGCCGCGGTTACGGACCAGCGACTGGATGCGCAACAGCGCGGCGTCGCCGGCGAAGACCGGCCAGTAAGGCGTTACGGAAGCCCCATAGGTCTCCAGGTCCACGTAGTTCTGGCTCAGTGGGCGCACATAGTTGGCGAAGTCGGTGCCCAGCGGCTTGATCAGGCGCGTAACGCCGTTGAACAGGCCCGACTGAGAGACGCGCCCCTCGAACTGATCCACAGCCAGGTCAAACCAATACCACTCCTGCAACAGCCGGTTGCCATCGGCGGGATAGCCCAGGTTCGCGTCTACCATGTCGTTGAGGAAGGTATTGAAGCTGTTGATCATGAAAGTGCGCACGCGCGGGTAGTCG
>JBFYTD010000015.1:0-12152 GCA_041300885.1 Anaerolineae bacterium
CAGCAGCGTCTCCATGTCGGCCAGGGAGGAGATAGCCACGCCCACCTTGCCCACCTCGCCCAGGGCCAGCGAGTGGTCGGCGTCGTAGCCGATCTGCGTCGGCAGGTCGAAGGCCACGCTGAGGCCGGTCTGGCCCTGCGCCAGCAGGTAGCGGTAGCGCTGGTTGCTCTCCACAGCCGTGCCGAAGCCGGCGTACTGGCGCATGGTCCAGAAGCGGCCGCGGTACATAGTGGGCTGCACGCCGCGCGTATAGGGGTAGACGCCGGGAAAGCCCAGCTTGTCCAAATAATCGCCAGCCAGCTCGTCGGCCGGCGCGTACAACCGCTCCACCGGGATGGCGGAGCTGGTCTCGAACTGGGCTCGGCGCTCGGGGAACCGGTCCAGGGTTTTCTTCAGGGTCGTGTCGGTCCACTGCTCGCGGGCCTGAGAGATGGTGGTCATGATGAGTACCTCGACAGAAAGATCGTGCGCGAAGCGACAGCGTCATGCCTATTGTACCGCAAGATGGGCGCATAAGCTATGATTCATATCATATCGGCTGAATTGCGCGGCAAACTGGTCGCGCCATCAACCCCCTGGCGAGTTAGCGCCAACTCCAAAAGGCCATCGACCCATCGGCCACGCGCGTGGCCTGGCCGCTTTCGACCGACACCACGTAGATGCCGCTGGCGCCTTCGGCGCTCACCATGGGCAGGACGATGGCGTCGCTGGCCGGCGACCAGAGGCGATGGCTCAGCGCGTATTGATCGAAGAAGGGAATGAACTGGCCGAGGAATACCTCGCTGGGACGGAACGTGCTCAGCAATCGCTGCTGGCCGCTGGCCACATCCACTACCCACAATCTGAAGGAAAGCCGGCCGCGTTGGGCGGCTGGCAGCGGCGACAGCGCCGTCAGGCCGGCCGGCCGTGCCGCGCCTGGGTTGTCCGCACCGGCCGTGGGCGTCAGGTAGGCGATATGCTGGCCGTCGGGCGACCAGAAGAAGCCGACCACCGTGTCCTGCACCAGCGTCGTCACCTCGCCCGTCTGCGCGTCCATGATGCGCAGCGGTCCGGCAAAGGTCAACTGGTCAGCGCGCGGGCTGGTCCAGGCCAGGCGCTGCGTGGTGGGGCTCCAGCCCAGCGCCGCCAGGCCCACATGGGGGACGGTGGAGCGCTGGCCGCTTTCCCGATCCTCGACGGCCACTGCGAAGCGCCCACGCTGGCTCTGGCCATAAGCCAGGTAGCGACCATTGTGCGAGATGCCTGGCGCCTGAAATTGTCCGGGGTTGGCTACGTTCTCGCCAGCCTGCTCGTTGCCTGCATCGAGGAAGGCCAGGCGGGCGTTGCGTCCCACGCCGCCCGAATGGACGAAAAGTTGGTCGCCGCTCTGGCTCCAGTCCCAGTAGAAGGGCTGTCCATTGGCGATCTGGCGTGCTGGGGCAGCGCCGTCGGCCGCCGCCAGCCATAGACCCAGGCCCGACCGGTCGTTGGCCAGGAAGCTGACCTGGCGGCCATCGGGCGCCCAGTAGAGGTAAATCGGCGCCTGCATGCCGCTGGTGAAGAGATCATCCCGCCGCGCGTTGGCCTCGTCCGCCCACAGATAGACGCCTGCCTCGCTGCCGTCCATGCCCACTGCCGCGATCCGGCTGCCATCCGGCGCCCAAGCGGGGAACTGGTAGGTAGCGCCCACCGCGGTCAACAGACGGCTGTCGCTGCCGTCCGGCGCCACCGTGCCCAGCCGGCCGGCCGAGTCTACAAAGGCGATGCGATTGATACTATCCTGGCCGACAGCCGCAGGAACCGCCACGGGTGGCGCAGCCTCAACGGCTTGCGGCGGCACTAACGCTACTGGGGCGTCGGACGCAGCAGGGGTTGAGAGTGGAGCCTCAGTCGCAGGCTGAGCAGTGCGCAGCCACACCAGGCCGCCGATCCCGGCCACGGCCACCAGGCACAACATAGCCACTATCAACAGCGCCGCCAGCCCGCCGATCACCAGCCACGGCCGCTTCGATGCCTGTCTCTTCTCTGTCTCAGCGCTCGAGAGTACGCTCTTGGGGTCCATACAGTTCACTCGCTTTTCGGTCTTTCAGTGTTGATCGCAGTATGTCATAGGGTCTGCGCGGCGTCTGTGGTTGGCGCCACACTGCTGCAAAATGCAACGCCCCGCCTTGGTCATGCCAGACGGGGCGTTGTGTTGATCTGAGAAAGTTGATCTACCGGAAGGACACGGAGTTCACAGAGGAGACACCGAGGACACAGAAAAAAGTGAAACTCAGTACTTCACGATTTTTAGCTCACGCAAAGGCGCAAAGACCGCAAAGGAAGGCAATAATTGGCGTTCTTGGCGTCTCTGCGTGAGAATCGTGAACTACTGAGACTCCGAATCCTTGCGCCTTGTGCCAGGGGTTACACCTGCAGCACGGCCAGCGCCTGAGCCACGCTGTCGGTCGGGCTGACCTTGACCTGGATGTCCGCCAAACGGCCCTGCTCGTCGATTACAAAGTGACTGCGGACGATGCCCATGTACTTCTTGCCATACATCGACTTCTCGGCCCATACGCCGTAGGCCTCGGCCGCGCTGTGGTCTTCGTCCACCAGCAGCGTAAAGGGCAGGTTGTACTTGGTCTTGAACTTCTGGTGCGACTTGACGCCGTCCGGGCTGACGCCCAGCACCACGGCGTTGCGCTCCTCGATCACCGGGTAGGCATCGCGGAAGCCACAGGCCTGGGTCGTGCAGCCGCTGGTGTCATCTTTTGGGTAGAAATATAGCACGACCCGCTTGCCGCGCAGGTCAGACAGCCGTACCGTCTCGCCGCTGTCGCTGGCGAGGGTGAAATCAGGGGCGAGATCGCCAACTTTGAGAGTGTCGCTCATGGAGTCTGTTCCTTTCGTGTTGTGTTACTACTCAGCCGCTGGGTGCAAGCACGCTGATTGAGTAGGCCGCCGTATCGACGGCAAAGCCGAACGTGCTCGCACCCGGCGGCGGGCCAAACAGGCAGATCCATTCCCATTGCTCACGGTGTCGCCCCGCCCACCAACGGGCACAGCATCTCGGCCGTGAACGCGGGGTTGGCAAAGCCGTAGTCAGCCAGGCGCTGCCAGGTGTCTGGCTGGCGCGCCGCAAAAGCCTCGGCCACGGTGCAAGCGGCCGCTGCGTCGCGCGTGGTGCGGTAGGAGAGCCACCACAGGCGGGCCAGCTCAGCCAGCCGGTCGTTGGGGTAGCGGCTGCCCAGCTCATCGACAGCCGCATCGGCTGCTGCGCGGTCGCCCGCGTAGGCGTAGGCCACGGCCAGGCGATACAGCGCATAGGCCCGCAGTTCATCGACCTCGTTGGGGCGGATCCAGCAGGCCACCAGCCGCGGGTCGTCGGCTGCGGCGCGGTAGGCCGTGATGGCGGCCGCGTAGCTGTCCTGTGCGCCAGCCTGCATGGCCGCGTCAGCGTCCAGAATGTGGTGATAGAGACAGAAGGACGGCGCATAGCTTTGCTGGACCAGCACGTAGGGGCCGCCGGCCAAGGACGCCCAGGTGGCCTCGATGGCGCGCTGTGGGCCGGCTGCCACGGCGCCGATCACGCCGCCCCGGATCATCAGTTCCTGGCCGCCGCCCTGGGGCATCACATCTTCCAGGCTGATGCCAGCCGACGCCAGGGTGGTGCTGCCGTTGATCCAGGAGCGAAAGTCGCCATCGACGTAGGAGGAGACGTGGACGGTGGTGAAACAGGCCTGCGCGCCGCAGGTGGTGTCGCTCCACACGACGTCGGGGTGACCATCGTCGTTGACATCGTTCAGCGCCAGCAGGTCCACATCAGCGGCCAGGCCGGACTGGTAGACCACCTCCCAGCCCAGCGGGCCAGCGCCCAGCACGGCCAGCATGCCCAGCGGGCCGCCGTTGTCGGCTTGGGGATCGACCAAAGCCAGAACCATGTCGGATGCCGCACCGCTCCGCAGCGCGGCTTGCTGCACCGCGCCTCGCTCGCCGGCCAGCACGCCACAGCGGGTCAGAAAGCTCTGCAAAACCTCGATGGAGCCGTTCCATTCGGTCAGAACCTGCGCCGCGTCGCGGACTGTGGCGGGCAGGTCCCCACCGCAGTCGAACCGTTCGGTCATAGCAGGCGTGATAGGGATCAAAATGCGGTCGCCGGGGCGCAGCACCTGGCTGGCGCGCACGGCCTGGGGATTGGCGGCCTGCAGCGCGGCCATGTTGACGCCGTAGCGGCCGGCCAATACAGCCCACGAATCGCCGCGCCGCACCGTCACCGGAAAGACGGCAGGGCCGGATGGCGACTCGGCCGCCGTCGGCGAAAGCGCGGCCCCTTCTGGCAGACACAGCGCCTGGCCAACCAGGAGCCAACCCTGCGGATGACTGGCGGCAGCGGTGTTGGCGGCCTTGAGCGTTGCCACCGACAGCCCTGTGCGTTGGGCCAGCTTGGACCAGGAATCGCCCTGCTGGACGCGATACCACTGCCCGCTACACGCGCTGCTCTGCGCGGCTGAACTGCGCCCCGTCAGCAGCAGGGGCAGGGCGATCAGGGTGATCAACGCGAAGCGCAGGCTGGCTGTGGTCATGATAGTCACCCCATCAGGGTAGCCAGAGCGAAGAGCGCGGGCGCTGCGCTGCTGCCGCCTGGCCCAAGCTGGCCCTGCAGCGTCCAAATCAAGGCCAGAAACACCACCACGACGGCGATTACTGCGCACAGCACGAGCACACAGCCCAGGCCGGCGGCCACGCTGATCAGCAGCTTGCTTTCTCTCTCGGCTGCAACCGAATGGTCAATGGGTTGTTGCATCGAATTCTACAGCCTCCACTGGCGGGTCGACCGGCCGCTCGGTCAACGTGGGCCGTGTACCAAACTTCATCACCCGTGGCAGCACCGTGTTGTCGATCCAGCGCTCCAGGCGGGCTTGGTAGCGAATGGCCAATGCACCCAGCAGCATCAACCCCGCCGCGCCGCCAAGCACCCAAGGCGAGCGCCAATCGACCAACCCGGCGCCCACGGCTACCGCGACAAGAACGGATGGCGTGCGCAACAGCACAGCGATCGCAAGGATTTTCCAGATGGCGATTGTGGTCAAGCCAGCGATGTAGTAGGGCACATCGCCGAAGGGCCCCAGCATCAGGAAAAACCACACCGGCAGGGAGTTGACGTGGGCGACCTCTTCCCAGTGCTCCAGCCGGCTCTCGCCGATCATACGCACCACCAACGGCCGGCCATAGCGCCTCGCCAGCGAGATGGCGATCAGGCCGCCCAAGGCCATGCCGATCAAGCTGTAGACCGCGCCCAAAGGGAAGCCATACAGGTAGCCGGCCGTAATCATCATGGCATAGCCGGGGATGAAGGCTACCACCACCTGCAAGGCGTTGAGGGCAATGACGGCCAATGGTCCGAGCGGCCCCAGCCGGTCCAGCCAGGCCTGGAGTTGCTGCTCGTTGCTGACGAAGTCGAACACCGGCCGAGCGTAGCGCACTGCCAACACAACGACGATCAATATCACAACGGCCAGCAGCCCGCGCTTGATCCAAGGTTTCATGTCCATGATTATACGTTACAACTCAGGCCCTGTCGAACTCATTCCACCGGCCCTGACGGAGCCATACCTCCGGTTGGTAGCCGAACCTACGCGCAACGCTTCATGCGTCACACATCCACCTCGGCCGATGCTTCTGCGACGGCCTCCTGCGTGGGTTCCGTTGGACGCGCCGTTCGACCCTCGCGCGCCATGCGCAGGCCGCGCGCCAACACAGCGAGCAAGCCAAAGGCCGCGACGCCAGCCAGAAACGCCAGGGCAAACAGCGCGCCAGCGCCGATCAACTGCGCCTGGATCTGTCCCGGCCAGTCAGGCTGCATACCCGGCGCGGCCAGCAGGCCGGTCACGCCCTGACCTGGCACACCCAGGAATTCACGGGCGCCAACGCCATTCCAGCCTGCGCCGGCCAGCCCGTCGGCGAAGAAGCCGATGGCCAGCAGGCCCAGCAAGCCGGCCGCCAGATGCACCGGCGCCAACCCACTGTCGTCGTCGATGCGCAGCACTTCACGCACAAGATAGGTCAAGAGCGGCGTCAGCAGCCCGGCTACCAAGCCCAACGCCACGGCAGCCCAGGGCGGGATGAAAGGCCCGGTTGCGGCCGCAATCACAGCGCCCGCCGCCAGCCCGCGCGCCGCCAGCAGCGGATCGGGATGGTCGGCCACGAACCAGGTGTAGGCCAGCGGCGCCAGCGCGCCAGCTGCGGCGGCCAGCACTACGTTGATCAGGCCGCGGCTGGGCAGCAGGGTGGATGGATCCAGCAGCGGGTTGGCCCACGCCCAACCCAGACTGCCGGCCAGGATCAGGAGCGCGCCCATCGACGCCAGCAGCGGCAGGTGGACGGGCGGCAAGGGCACGGCGGCGCTCTCCTGGCTGCGGCGCGGCCGGCGGGCGACCATCGTCAGCAGTCCGGCCAGTCCTACGCCGGCTGCCAGCAGATGCACTGTGCCGCCGCCGGCAAAGTCGACAAAGCCATGGCCCAGGTTGAGATTGACGCCCAGGTTGGCCAGCCAGCCGCCGCCCCAAACCCAATTGGTAGCCAGGGGATAAAGCAGGCCGCCGACCAGGATTCCACCCAGCAGGGAGCTGAGGGCCGGCGTGCGCCCGCGCAGCGCCATGAGCGGGACCATGGCAGCCGTCGCCACCCACGGCAACTGGGCGAAGAACAACTCATAGGCCGCAGGGGTCGCGGCCGGCCCACTCAAGGCCCAGCCGCTCATGCCGGCCATGCCCCAGCGTGTGCCCCACTGGCCCGCCAGCAACGTCCATTCCCACACCAGGCCGCTGTAGCCGGGGACGGCCGGCAGAACCAGGCCCATGCCGCCAAAGGCCAGGGCAAAGCCGACCAGATAAAACAACGCCACGCCCAGCGCAGCCCCGGCCACGCCGCCCAGCGCAGTCTGCCAGGCGCGGCTTTCCTGCGCGCCAGCCGCAGCCAGAAGGACGAAGCCGGCCGGTACCAGCCAGGCCATGGACGCCGCCAGTAGCCGTTCCAGGTCCAGCCCCGAGGACGTGGGGGCGGGTTGGGCTGCCAGAACGGGCGCTGCCATCACTGCCGCCACGGCCAACGCCGATCCGGCGGCAACAATCAGTTTTCGCTGCACGATCTCCTGCCTTCCCAGTAGCAATCTAAACCTGTGCGAGTCGGCCCAGAGCCAGGCGCCCACTCCGGGGTGCTTCGCAAGGACGCCCTTAAGACCATAGCAATAGATGCACTATCTCTTTGACCGCTACGAAATTCGTGCAATTCGTGGCTTGCCTTGGGTGCATTGCGTAAGCTCTGTTCTCGCCATGATACCAGACGCCTGGGAATTGATCAAGTCCCTTTGGCCGCTACGCCAAATTCTCCCGCCACCAGGCGCGCCACAGCCGCCATTCATTGCTTTGCCGGCTCCAACGCAGCTCTACAGTGTCGCCGGAGGTTGTTTGGGCCAGGAAGCAGCGCCACTCGACCCCCTCCACCTGCTCGGACCACTGCCGTCCCAGGCCGGCCAGGTAACGGGTGCGTTCACGCCAGGCGAAGGCCACCGGCTGGACGGTCCCGCCAGGACCAAAACGCACCTGGGCCGTTATCGGCTCGTCGATATAGGCTTCAGTCATCACCTTGTTCCTCCAGATAGTCCAGTAGCAGGCGCAGGGCAGCCAGCGCAGAGTCGACCTTGTTGGCCCGGCGGTCGCTGGGCCAGACAGAGCGCAGGCCCCGCTCGCAGCCAGGCGCGGATAGATGGATGTAGGTCAGTCCCAGGGGCTTGTCAGCCGTGTCGCCGCTGGGACCGGCGATGCCGGTGACGCTCAACGCCACATCGCTGCCCAGCAGGCGGCGCACCCCCTGGGCCATTTCGGCGGCGCATTGGGAGCTGACTGCGCCGTAGGTCGCTAACGTTTCGCTGCGCACGCCCAGCAGGCCCTGCTTGACCTGGTTGCTGTAGGCCAGCACGCCGCCCAGAAAATAGTCAGAGCTGCCAGGTACATCGGTGATGTTGTCGCCCAGCAGGCCGCCGGTACACGACTCGGCTACAGCCAGCGTGAGTTGCCGGCTGCGCAGCCTTTCACCGACCTGTTGCGCCAGTTGAATTGCTTGCATACCCTACACACCTCGCTTCGCAACGCGCTCGATGCAGTTGCGCTGGTTCGGGAAACTGTTGACGTAAGCTAGTCACAAAGACCCACATCGCATGGTTCGTACACTGGACAAGGCGGGCGGCTTGTGGTAGCATGAACTATCGTCAATTCCAAGAAAACAAACAGGCAGTCCGTCCCGACGGCGCCGCTCGCTGGCGTTGCAGGGGATTACTGCCAAAGGAGAAGTACCATGAAGAAACTACTTGTGCTGGCCGGCGTGGTCGTCGGAGTCGTGGCTGCCGTGGTGGTCATCCTCAAACTGCTCAACCGGGACGAGCCTGCGCCAGTTTCCTCGCTGGAGCGCAGCGACACGCTGGATCTGCCCTCCTTCGACGAGAGCGAACTGGGCGGGACGGTTAGCCCGGACTTGCTCAGCATCCTGGTCTGCCCCGAGGATCGCGGCCCGCTGACCCTGTCCGACGACGGCAAGTGGCTGGTCAACCCACGCAATGGCTACCGCTATCCGATCCGCAAAGGCATCCCCGTGATGCTGATCGAAGAGGGACGCAGAAACAAGGACATGAGCCTGGTCAAGTAGCCGGGCTGTAGCGTCCCAGGCGCTGGGGCCGGTCTTTGCGCAGCACCCCGGAGGTCTGCCGGAGTGGGCCCGACCGAGCCACACTTGGAACTCACCACAAGAAGAGCGAGACAAGTGCCAGCGGTTTTACACCGCCAGCCCACGTCTCGCTCTCTTGATTCAAGGGTATTTCAAGCCGGTTGACTCGCCATAGTGTCAGGCAGCCTACTGCGCCGGCCGCACGCCCAGTTCGACCGGAATCACTTGTTGCTCGCCGTCGGAACGCAGTACAGTCAACTGCACTTCATCGCCAGCCGAGGCGTAACGGAAGAGGTAGATCAATAGGTCGTCAAACTTTTGCACCGGCTGATCGTTGATGCCGATAATCATGTCGCCGCCGGCCCTGAGGTACAGGGGCTCACCCGTCATGGCATTGACGCCCATCACAATGCTCGTGTCCCTGTCAGCCCCGCGCAGGTCAGCTCGGCTGGCCGGACCGCCTGCCACAACTTCGGTGACGTAGGCGCCCCTGGCATCCGCAGGGAAGCCCAGCGCCTCGGCCCACTCCGGTGAGAAGGTCTGGCCCGAAACGCCGATGAAGGGATGCTGGTACTGCCCCTGGTCGATCAGAACCGGGATCACCCGTTGCGCTATGTAGATGGGAATGGCAAAGCCCACGCCAGAATTGGCGCGCACCCCGCCGTCGGTGCGGATCTGGGCGTTAATGCCGATCACGCGGCCTGTCGAATCCAGCAGCGGGCCGCCCGAGTTGCCAGGATTGATCGGCGCGTCGGTCTGGATTACATCGGGGATGGTGTAACGAGCGTTGAGAGAACGGATGCTGCGCCCCAGGCCGCTCACAGCGCCCACAGTCATGGAGCCGGCGAAATCGAACGGCGCGCCGATGGCGATAGCCCGATCGCCGACCAACAACTCATCGATGTTGCCGAACTCCACGGGCGCCAGGTCCAACCCCTCAGGATCGATCTCGATCACGGCCAGGTCGGTGAAGGCGTCAGCTCCCAGCACCGTGCCCGTCACCGAACGGTCGTCGGCGAAGATCACCTGTACAGTATCGGTACCTTCTACCACGTGGGCATTGGTAACGATGTAGCCGGCCGCGTCCCAGACGAAGCCGGAGCCCTGGCCTTGCGGCAGCAGGTCCTCGCCCTCGACTGCGGTGGGAACTACCCCCAGGCTTACGATCTTCACCACCGACGGATTGGCTTTTTGGTAGACGGCCCGCAGGATCTGCGGCTCCACGTCGGCGTTGGGGTCGATGGTGATCACAAGCGGCGCGGGCGCCGCCGGACTGTCAGCAACAGCCGCTGGCTGCTGCGGCTGAGTCGTTGTGTCGCGCACGACTACCGGAGTGGGCAGCGGCAAGGCGACGTCGAAGGCGGCGCCGGGCTGGCCAGTGCGAGCGGTCGATGCGGCCAGGCGGCCAACGCCTACAGCCGTCACCACCAGGCACAGGCACAGAAAAGCCACGCCGAACAGCGCAGCAAAGACCAAAACCGGTCCACGTTTTCTTGTTTCCATTTTTTTCTCCTCGAAGACGCCACAGACCGCACCGGCGGCCAGGCTATAGAGTTAGTTCACAAGTACAGTCTATCAGGCACAGATTAACTGTAGCTTAGCACAACGTGAACGCTCGTTCAGGATGGCTGCTTCCGAGAGCTACAAAAAACAGAGACCTCGGAAGTCGCCGGATCAAGCAAGAACTGGCTTCGCAGCGACGAACTGCGTTTTTCGCAATGCTGCGGCGACTTCCGAAGGCTGGTCTGTAATAAAAAACTGGCTCAGTCTCTCGCAGACTGAGCCAGTTTGCCTGTCAGGCGAGTGACAGCGGTTATTTGACTGCGGCAAAGCGCATGGTGCCGCTGTCGGCGAAGAGATCGATGTACAGATCGCCATCCTGTACGAACCACACAGCGGCGGCGCCCAGATTCTGAATGAACTGAGTGCTCAGCGAGCCAGGGGGACACATGGCGCGGGTCATAGCCTGAACTGTGATCTGCATCGAAGCGCCGTCGACCTGGTACTGGCCGGCCCCGCGGTTGCAGTCGGCGACGATGCGCACGGTGCCGCTGGGCACGAAGGTGACCTCGTACTTGGCCGGGTTGGCGATCTGCTGCGTGCCGCTGATCGGGTCAGTGAACTCAATCCACTGCCAGGTCTGGCCGGTGATCTCAGAGAAGGACACGGTCGCGGCCTCAGGGGCTGCCGGCTGAGTCGCTGTCAGCGGCGCAGTCACCGTCGGGGTGACGGGTTCGCTGACTGTTACTTCAGGTGCTGCGATCGCCAAAGACTGGATCATCGCATCCAATGCATCCAGGCTGGGGCTGAAGTCGGCCGGCGCCAGGAAGCTCAACGCCGAGGCCGTCGCCTCCAGATAACCCTGCGGATCGGCCTCGAAAGCCACCATCTCGTCCTCAGTCATATCTTGTATGTCGTCCGGCAACAGCGTCGTAGTGACGGGATAGCTGGCCGAGATCAGCGTCTGGCCATCGGCCGTCAGGCCCTGGAAGATATAGCGCAACTGGTAGTTCATCACCGGGCTCAAGTCTTGCGAGAACCGGCCCACCCAGCGCACACCCGTGGCATCCAGCCCAGTCACGTCGAGATAGGCAACCTGCACGGCTACGTCGTTGACGCCGCCTGGCTGAGGCAGCACAGGCAGCGGCGGCTGCGGGTCGGCCGGCTGTTCGGCCAGCAGCGCGTCCAGGGCCATGATGGAGCGGGTGATGCTATCGTTGCCAGCTTCCTGCCACAGCGCTTCGTAGGCCGCGACCGGCGCAAGATAGATCACGCGGCCGGCAAAGCTGGCGTCATCCAGGGCCTCGCCGTCAAAGGTAACGGCCAGGTGCTCCGGCGCGCCGACCGGACCGGGCGGCATGCTGGCATCGTAGGGAGTCGCAGGCACCGGCTGCACCTCGTAGGAGTCGGCCACGCCCTCCACCGACATGGTCAGAGCGTCGGCGGCCAAGGTTGTAACGCTTTCCACCATGGCCGCTACGCCGCCCGATTGGAAGACCATGTTGCCGGCGTCGGCGAAGAGATTGATAACCAGATCCTCGCCTTCCATCACGTAGGTCGCGGCGGCGCTCAGGTCGCGCATGAAGACCTCGGACAGCGTGCCCTCGGGACAGGCCACGCGTGTCATCACGGCCACGTCCAGGGTGAGCTGGCTGCCGTCCAGGGTGTACGTGCCGCCGCCCAGGTTGCAATCCACCTGCAAGGCGACCGAACCGTCGGGCAGCAGCGTCAGGGTGTAGCTGCTGGGATCACTGACTTCGACGGTGCTGTCGTCCGAGTAGGCCGACCGGACCCATTGCCAGGTGACGCCAACGATGCTGTCAGCAGCGCTGCGGGTGGCTGCGCTGGCCGGTTCGACCTCGACCAGAGCGCCGTCCTGCAGTTCATAAGCCATGACCACCTGCTGCGACGGGCAGCACATAGGATCGTCCGGCCCCTGGGTGATCATATCGATCACGACCTGGTTGTTCTCG
>JBFYTD010000244.1:0-5986 GCA_041300885.1 Anaerolineae bacterium
TGCGCGGCGACGGCGCAATTTGCGCGCGGGCGCGGTGATCCTGTTGGCCATCATTGGGCTGATCCCGATCATGGTTATGATCATGACCGCTTTCAAGACCCGCTCAGATGTGGTATCGGTGCCGCCCCAGGTGATCTTCGAGCCATCGTTGGAGGGCTTCGTCTTCCTGTTTACCGAGCGCGCCGTGGTGTCGCGCGGCCGCATGGAGGAGTTCCAGAAGGCTGCTGAGACCGGCGAGTTGAACACATTCGAGCGTATCGCTTTCGAGAGCGGACAGCAGATCACCGGCCCCAGCGACTACGTCAACCGCCTCAAAAACTCGGTAATCATCGCCGGCCTGTCGACGCTGATCTCGGTCGGCCTGGGCTTTTTCGCGGCCTACGCCTTCAGTCGCTTCGACATTCCGGGCAAGGGCGATCTGATGTTCTTCATCCTGAGCACGCGCATGTTGCCGGCCGTGGTGGTGACGATCCCCCTCTTCCTGATGTACCGCCAGTTTGGCCTGTACGACACCCATCTGGGCATGATCCTGCTCTATACGGTGTTCAACCTTTCTTTCGCCGTCTGGCTGCTTAAGGGCTTCATCGACGAGATTCCCAAGGAGTATGAGGAGGCCGCGTTGGTGGACGGCTACAGCCGCCTGCAGGCCATCCGCAAGGTCGTGCTGCCCCAGGCCATGACCGGCATCGCTGCCACAACGGTGTTCTCCTTCATTTTCGCCTGGAACGAGTACGCCTTTGCCCTGATGCTCACCAGCGACAAAGCCCGCACGGCCCCGCCCAGCATCGCCACCATGCTGGGCCGCGGCGGCATCGAATGGTCGGCCATCGCTGCCGGCAGCCTGGGCTTCCTGATCCCGGTGGTGATCATCACCTTCCTGCTGCGCGATTACCTGCTGCGCGGCGTGACGTTTGGAGCGGTGAGAAAGTAGATTGGTAGATTGGTAAAGTGGTAAGGTGGTAAACTGGTCGGTGCGCCACGACCCGACCAATTTACCGATCTACCAATTTACCAACCTCCCCAGACAGGACTTACCCGATGGCAACCATCGAACTACGTGACGTAGAAAAACGATTCGGCGAGGTGTACGCCGTCAAGCCGATGAACCTGACCATCCAGGACGGCGAGTTTGTGACGTTGCTGGGCCCGTCGGGCTGCGGCAAGACAACCACGCTGCGCATGATCTCCGGGCTGGAGTCGGTCACCACGGGCAGCATCTGGCTCAACCAGCGCAACGTGACCTGGCGCAAGCCCAGCGACCGCGACATCGCCTTTGTCTTCCAGTTCTACGCGCTCTACCCGCACATCTCAGTGCGCGATAACATCTCCTTCCCGCTGCGCGCCGAGGGCCAAAAGAAGGACGCCATCGACCAGCGCATCGGCGAGGTGGTCGAGCTGTTGCGCATCGGCCACCTGCTCAACAGCAAGCCGGGCAAGCTGAGCGGCGGCGACCAGCAGCGCGTGGCCCTGGCGCGGGCCCTGGTGCGCAGGCCGGCCGCCTACCTGATGGATGAGCCGCTGGGCGCGTTGGACGCGGAGCTGCGCGAGAGCATGCGCGCCGAGATCAAGCGCCTGCACATCGCCCAGCACGCCACCACGGTCTACGTCACCCACGACCAGATCGAGGCCATGGCCATGAGCGACCGCAACCTGGTTCCGGGACGTCTGGATGGCGACGCAGTGCGCATCCCCGGCGCGGATAACCGCGTGCCTCTGCCGCCAGGCTACCGCCAATCCGTGCCCGCGGCGCTGGCCGCAGCCAGCAGCGACCAGGTGACCATCGGCTTTCGGCCGGAGGCGACGAGCGTCCGCACGGACGGCAGCCTGGTAGGCGAGGTCTACGCCGTGGACATGCTCGGTTCCTACAAGATCCTGCACACCAGCGTCGACGGCAGCGACGAGAACATCGTCCATGTGCGCGCCGACCGGCTGGCGTCCTACCCCATCGGCAGCCCGGTGCGCTTTGCCATCGACCCACGCATGGTGCGTTTCTTTGAACCGGCCAGCGGAAAGTCGATTCAAGGTGAGGCGGTCGAGCCGGTAGCCGAGATCGGCTCCCTCCGGGACGGTTCCCAGTGGGACACAATCCCTCAGGAACTGCTGGGCGATCTGATCCCCAGCCACAGCGAGGCAGGCCAATGAGCAGCGTAGAGCTTCGCAACATCACCAAGCGTTTTCCCCGCGTGACGGCGTTGGACGACGTGTCCTTTGCCGTGCGCGAGGGCGAGTTTTTCGTGCTGCTAGGCCCCACGGGCGCCGGCAAGACCACGACCCTGCGCATCATCGCCGCTTTGTTGAAACAGGACGCCGGCAGTGTGCTGTTCGACGGCGAGCCGGTGGACGACCATAGCCCGGCCGACCGCGATGTGGCTTTCGTCTTCCAGCAGTACTCGCTCTATCCGACAATGACGGTCTACGACAACCTGGCCTTCCCGCTGCGCTCGCCCATGCGTCGGACGCCGGAGCCGGAGATCAAGCAGCGGGTGGAGCGCGTGGCCGAGATCGTCCACATCGGCCACCTGTTGCAGCGTAAGACCGCCCGCCTGTCGGGCGGCGAGATGCAGCGCGTGGCTATCGGCCGGGCTATCGTGCGTGAGCCGCGCCTCTTTCTGATGGACGAGCCGCTGACCAACCTGGACGCCAAGCTGCGCGAGGCGCTGCGGGTCGACTTGCAGCACCTGCAGAAGACCCAGGGCAACACCACCATCTTCGTCACCCACGACCAGACCGAGGCGCTGACCATGGCCGACCGCATCGCCGTACTGGACCGCGGGCGCATCATCCAGGTCGGCGCGCCGGACGATATCTACGACCGGCCCGCCACCACCTTCGTGGCCCAGTTGGTCGGCTCACCGCGCATCAACCTGATGCAGGCCAGCCAGCAGGACGGCAGCCTGGTGGTGGACAACAGCCAACTGCACCTGCCCCTACCCGTTGGTCTATCGTTGCCGGACAAACTGCTGCTTGGTATCCGGCCAGAGGACGTGCAACTGCGTGCCAACGGTGCAGGCGAATTCGCCGGCCGGGTAGCCCTGACCGAGCCGCTGGGCGTCGAGACCATTGTCCATGTCCAATCGGGCGAACAAGTGCTGTTGAGTGTCATGCCCGGCATGACCCCCCTGCGCGTCGGCGATGCCGTGCGCTTCGACCTGGCGCCGGAGCGACTGCATTTCTTCGGTGTGGACGGAAAGCGGATTGGGTAGATTGGTGAAGTGGTAGATTGGTGAATTGGTAAAGTGGTCGTGCGACAACACGAGACCAATCCACCAATCCACCAATCCACTAATCTACCAACTTCCCAATCTACCAATTTACCAACCAACTCCAAGGAGAGTAACCATGCGTTTTGGCGTTAACACATGGGTCTGGACGTCGCCGTTGACGACAGACGAGCTGGAAAAGCTGGCGCCGCACGTGGCCAGCCTGGGCTTCGACTGGATCGAGGCGCCGCTAGAGGGCCTGGACGACCTGGACTATACGCGCGGCGCGGCGATCATCAAGGCGCACGGCTTGGGTGTGAGCTGCTGTGTGGCCATGGGGCCGGACCGCGACTTGATCCACCCCGACCCGGCTATCCGGGCCAGTGGTATGGCCTACGTGCGCGGGGCCATCGAGGCCACGGCTGCGCTGGGCGGGACCAACCTGGTCGGCCCGCTCTATTCGGCCGTGGGCCGCACCTGGCAGATGACCGCCGACGAGCGGGCGCTCGACACCGATATCCTGGTAGACAACCTGAGCCAGTTGGCAGCCTACGCGCACGACCATGGCGTCAAGCTGGGCGTTGAGCCGCTCAACCGCTTCGAGACCAGCTTCATCAACCTGGCCAGCCAGGTCGTCGAGGTGGTGGATCGCGTCGCCAGCCCGGCCTGCGGCATCATGCTGGACACCTTCCACATGAACATCGAGGAGAAGTCTCTGGGCGACGCCATCCGCGCGGCCGGCCCGCGGCTAATCCACCTGCACGCCTGCGAGAACGACCGCGGCGCGCCAGGCTCCGGCAACGTGACCTGGGACCAGGTCAAGCAGGGCCTGCAGGACATCGGCTACGACGGCCCGGTGGTCATCGAGTCCTTCACCGCCAAGGTCAAGAGCATCGCCCGCGCCGCGGCCATCTGGCGCGCCCTCGCGCCGACGCAGGATGATTTGGCGCGGGATGGGGTGCGGTTCTTGAGGCAATTGTTGGCCTAACCCGTAATGCGTAACTCGTAATGCGTAACCCGGACAGGGAGAGGCTCTTCCGGTTACGTGTTACTCGTTACGTGTTATGCCTGCAACTACACTTCATACCAACACAACGACCTCTAACAGGAGACACCTATCATGCCCCGTCCAGTCACCCTCTTCAGCGGCCAATGGGCCGATTTGACCTTCGACACATTTTGCGGGAAAGCCAAGTCCTTTGGCTACGACGGCGTTGAGATCGCCTGCTGGGGCGACCACTTCGAGGTGGACAAGGCCCTGGAGGACGACAGCTACGTCCAGTCGCGCTGGGACATCCTTAACAAGCACGGCTTGCAGTGCTTCGCCATCAGCACGCATCTGGTGGGCCAATGCGTGGGCGACGCGATCATCGACGAACGCCACAACAGCATTCTGCCTCGCCGGCTGTGGGGCGACGGTGATCCCGAGGGCGTGCGCCAGCGCTGCGCTGAGGAGGTAAAGAACACCGCCCGCGCAGCGGCTAAGTTCGGGGTCAACGTGGTCAACGGCTTCGTCGGCTCGGCCATCTGGCACGTGCTGGCCATGTTTCCGCCGGTGTCTCCAGAGATGATCGAGGACGGCTACAAGGACTTCGCCGCTCGCTGGACGCCCATCATGGACGTGTTCCAGGCCGAGGGCGTCAAGTACGCGCTGGAGGTCCATCCGTCGGAGATCGCCTATGACTTTTGGACCACACAGAAGACGCTGGAAGCGATCGACTATCACCCGGCCTTCGGTATCAACTTCGATCCCAGCCACCTCTACTGGCAGATGGTTGATCCGATCGATTTCATCTACGCCTACGCCGACCGCATCTTCCACATGCACGTTAAGGAGTCGATCCGGGTGCTCAACGGCCGCAACGGCATCCTCGGCTCGCACCTCTTGTTCGGCGATCACCGGCGCGGCTGGGACTTCGTCTCGCCTGGCCGCGGCGGCGTGCCCTTCGAGCGCATTTTCCGCGCCTTGAATGACGTGGGCTATGCCGGCCCGCTGTCGGTGGAGTGGGAAGACAACGGCATGAACCGCGATCAGGGCGCGCCCGAGGCCTTGCAGATGGTACGCCGGCTGGACCTGGTGCCGTCGAATGTGCTCTTCGATGCCGCGTTTGCGTCCAAGAGTTAGTCTTGGTGACTGGTGACCAGTGATCAGTAACGGGTCACCGATTACCGGTCACCGTTAACCCAGGAGAAGAAACCATGAGCGAACAAGCTTTCACCGCCATGGCGGCAGCCAGCAGCGCCGGCGACGTGCCCGAGGTCGGCGTTGGCATGCTGGGCTATGCCTTCATGGGCAAGGCGCACAGCAACGCCATGAAGAAGCTGCCCTACATGATGTATCCGCCGGTGGCCATCCCCAAGCTGGTAGCGATCTCAGGCCGCAACGAGGCCGCTGTGGTCGAGGCTGCCAAGCGCTTCGGCTACCAGAAAGCCTACACCGACTGGCGGGCCATGGTCGAGGACCCCGACGTCCAACTGCTGGACAACGGCGGCCCCAACAACCTGCATGCCGAGCCGTCGATGCTGGCCGCGCAGTTGGGCAAGCACGTGCTGTGCGAGAAGCCGCTGGCCCGTACTGCGGCTGAGGCTAAGGCTATGTTGGATGCGGTTGAGGCCGCCAAGATCAAGCACATGGTGGCCTTCAACTACCGCTTCGTGCCGGCCGTGCGCATGATCCGCGACCTGATCGACCAGGGCGCGTTTGGCCGCATCTACCACTGGCGCGCGGTCTACCTGCAAGAGTGGATCATGCCCCACTACGGCACGCCGATCATCTGGCGCTTGCA
>JBFYTD010000245.1:0-4822 GCA_041300885.1 Anaerolineae bacterium
TCGTGAACCAGTCCGCGCCCAGGCGCAGGACGCGCGGGGTGTAGGCGTAAGTCTTGACGTTGTTGACGTTGCTGGGCTGGCCCCACAGGCCGGCTACGGCCGGGTAGGGCGGTCGCGGCCAAGGCTGGCCCCGTTCGCCCTGGATCGAGGCCATCAGTGCGGACTCCTCGCCGCAGACGAACGCGCCCGCGCCCTCCTTGACGGCGATGTCGAAGCTGAAGCCGGAGCCGAGGATGTCCTCGCCCAGCAGGCCCAGCTCGCGCGCCTGCTGCAATGCCGTAGCCAGGTGCTGGATGGCCAGCGGGTACTCGGCGCGGCAGTAGATGACGCCCTGCTGCGCGCCGATGGCGTAGCCGGCGATGATCATGCCCTCGACCACCGAGTGCGGGACCGAGCGGTCCATGAACGCGCCGGGGTCGCCCTCGTCGGCGTTGCAGATGACGTATTTGGGCCAGCGTTGGGTCTTGCGGGCCAGGCCCCACTTGACGCCGGCCGGGAAGCCGCCGCCGCCCCGCCCGCGCAGCCCGGCCTTCGTCACCTCGTCGATCACAGCTTCCGGCGTCATGCTGGTGAGCGACCGCTCCAGTGCCAGGTAGCCGCCCAGCGCCAGGTAGTCGTCGATGGACTCGGGGTCGATCAGGCCACAGTTGCTGAGCACGATGCGCAGTTGCTTGCTCTGGAAGGGGATGGGCTCGGCCGTGCCGGGCAGGACGAAGTTGAGCGAGTGTAGGGCATGGCCGTTGGACCCTACTACCGTTGGCAACACCTCTCCGACGACGACGGCTTGGCGCAGCGGCTGGCCATCCAGGTAGTGGTCGAAAATCTCGGCGATGTGCTCGGCGGCGGCCGCGCCGTAGTTGATCCGAGGCCGGCCGGCCGCTTGCAGCTCGATCATCGGCTCGTAGGAGCACATGCCCACGCAGCCCACGGGGCGAATCTGAGCGTGAAGGCCGCGACGGGCCAGTTCCTGCTGCACGGCGGCAAGACTGTCCTGCGCGCCGGCTGCCAGGCCGCAGGTGCCTACGCCGATGGTGATCAGCAGGTCGGCTCTCTGGGCGGCCTGCCACTGCCGCTCTGCAACGTCGCGTCGTTGGGTCAAGGGGGAGATGCTCATGGTGTATGCTTTCGCAGGACTAGCCGCACAACGCCCGGTTCGCACCTGGGGGTGCGAACTCCGCTGGTGGTGGCTGGACACGTCTGGTTCGCACCTGGGGGGTGCGGACTCCGCTGGTGGTGGTTGGGCACGTCTGGTTCGCACCTGGGGGGTGCGGACTCCGCTGATGGTGGTTGGGCACGTCTGGTTCGCACCTGGGGGTGCGAACTCCGCCCAATTCCAGTCACCGTTTACCGTTCACTATTCACTGTTCACCGACCGCCGCACCTGGCGCAGCAGAGTGTCATGGCGTATGCGGCCCATCACCTGGCCGTCCAGCACGGCCACCGGGGCCAGCGCGCAAGAGCCGAGGCAGTAGACAATCTCCACAGTAAGCTGGCCGTCTTCGCTGGTGTGGCCGGGCGCCACGTCAAAATCGTCCTTGACGGCCGTCAGCAGCGCGGGCGTGCCTTTGACGTGGCAAGCGGTGCCGTCGCACAGGCGCAGCACGTGACGTCCCCGTGGCTCGAAATAGAACTGAGCGTAAAATGTGGCGACGCCGTAGACCTTGCCCAGCGAAATCCCCAGCCGCTCAGCGATGCGTTGTTGGACCTGCTGTGGCAGATATCCATAGATGCTCTGAGCCCGTTGCAGAATCGGGATCAGTGCCCCTTTTTGGCCTCGATACTGCTCGAAGACTGGGTCCATCGCCGCAAGATCGATGGGCAGATTGCCCGGGGCTGGCTCCGGTCTCTGGGTGCTTGGTGCCATCATGGCTTCTCCGCGGTTCTTCTTTGACACCGTTGGCTGTCAGCGTTGACAGCTCGCAATAATGATATCGGACGACAAAAGGGCAGATGGAACGCGACAGGATTCTTGGCAGAGGAGAGCAGTGCTCAGGTATTGCACCGCCGCCGGGTGCGAGCACGCTGATTTCTACACTTGCACCTGCGCTGCGCTCCAGCGCAAGTGCAGGTGTACGGCGGCCTACTCAATCAACGTGCTCGCACCCGGTGGCTGAACAGTGACGCAGGAAACATGTGGATTTTACTACAGTATTTGCGCTCGTGAAAATTGCGCAGGCTGTCATTGGTCCAGCCGGGCAAGCAGCAGGCTGCGCACCAGGTCAGGCTGGGCCTGGCCGCGCGTCTGCTTCATCACTTGGCCCATGAACCAACCCAGCAGGCTGGTCTTGCCCGCGCGGTATTTGGCCACCTCGCCAGCGTTGGCAGCCAGCAGTGCATCGATTACCTGCGCCAGGCCGGTCTCATCCGACACCTGCGCCAGGCCCTGAGCCTCGACAATGGCGGCCGGCGGTTGGCCGGTGACAACCATCTGCTCCAGCACCTTCTTGCCGGTGTTGCGGTTGACCGCGCCTCTGTCTACGAGGGTGATCAAGTCAGCCAAATCGGCCGGCCGGATGGGCAAGGCGGCGATATCGCCCTCCTCGGCCTTGAGCAGGGCAAAAAGCTGGCCGATCATCCAGTTGGCGACTTCCTGCGGCGAGCCTGCATAGGCCCGCGCGGCCTCCTCGAACCAATCGGCTACGTCCCGCTCGGTCGTCAGGATGTCGGCGTCGCGCGCGCTCACCCCGTAATCGCCGACATAGCGGGCTGCTCTTGCGTCGGGCAACTCCGGCAGCGTCGCCCGCAACGCCTCCACCCATTCACTACTTAATTCCAACGGCGGCAAATCAGGCTCCGGGAAGTAGCGGTAGTCCTCGGAGCTCTCCTTGCTGCGCTGCACGACCGTGCAACGGCGGTTTTCGTCCCAGCCCATGGTCACCTGCCGAACTTGGCCGCCGCTGTCCAGCAGCGCAGTCTGCCGTCGAATCTCGTAGGCAATCGAGTCGCGCACGGCCTTGAAGGAGTTGAGGTTCTTGACCTCGACCTTGACGCCGTACTGACCGATGGCGGCCTGCTCCGCCGTGCGCAGGCTCAGATTGACCTCGCAGCGCATGGCGCCCTTTTCCATATCGCCCGAGTTGACGCCCAGGATGCGCAAAATTGTGCGCAGCTTGACCAGGTAGCGATAGGCTTCGTCCGCGCTGCGCAGATCAGCTTCCGTGACGATCTCCAGCAGCGGCACGCCGGCCCGGTTCAGGTCGATCAGACTGGCGCCGTCCACGTGGATTGATTTACCGGTGTCCTCCTCCAGGTGGGCGCGGCGGATGCCGATGCGCTTAGGCTGACCGTCATCGCCCTCGATCAGTAGGGAGCCGTCGTGGCACAGCGGCAATTCGTACTGGCTGATCTGGTAGCCCTTGGGCAGGTCCGGGTAGTGGTAGTTCTTGCGCGCAAAGACACTCCAAAGCGCAATCTGGCAGTTGAGAGCCAGCCCGGTACGCACGGTCTGCTCCACGGCCTGGGCGTTGATCACCGGCAGCACCCCGGGCATGGCCAGGCACACGGGACAGACGTGGCTGTTGGGCGGCGCTTCCCAATAGTCGGCGCTGCATCCGCAGAACATCTTGGACTGGGTCAGCAGTTGGGCATGGAGTTCCATGCCAATGACGGCTTGGTACATAAGGATTGTAGGTGGCAAGTTGCAGGTTGCAGGTGGCAGGATGGTTTATGGAACCCGTCATGCGTAACTCGTAACCGGATTGGACTTCTCCGGCTGCGCGGATGCTCGGCTCCGGGTTACGGGTTACTCGTTACGGGTTACGACATCTGTTCGTTGATCACAAATCCTCGCAGGCGCGCTTGCTGCACGAAAACAGGGACCGGCACGGCGATCTCCAGTGGCGCTGCGCCGGGCGCGATCTCGCCGCGCGCCAGCATGGCCGCGACGATGGCAGCGTGCCAGCCGGTGGTGCGCTCCATGGCTGTGAAGCCGGTGGCCTCGTCGAAGCGGTCCACCAGGTCGACCTGAGCCCTGGCCGGCCGGCCATCGTAGATGCCCCAGGCGATGGCGCGGATCAGGCACACGTCGCGCATCACTGGCCGGCGCACCTGCGGCTCGTACAGCGCCTGGAACAGGTCGCGCGGGCGGATGCTGGCCTGGCCGACCTGCACCGGCTCAGGACTGAACAGCCCCAGGTCAGAAAATGCCTTGAGCTGGGCATAGGTGCCGGGATAGCGACAAACTTTCAGCTCGTAGCTCTGCAACTGGCCCTGGAAGGTCCACGGCGCGGTCGAGACGCCGCCGGCCAGCACGAAGGCCTCCAGGTGGCCGACGCCCGGCACGTGGATGATTTCCAGCTCGCTGAAGCAGGGCAGGTGAACGATCTCGCCGTCGCGCAGCACCGTCATGCCGCCATAATACTCGTTGATCAGCCCCTCGATGTTGAAGGTGGCCAGGTAGTTCCAGGGCGGCTCCGGCTCCTGCGGCAGGCCGGCGTCATAGATCATGACGTGCTGTGGCTGGTCCAGCAGACTCATGGCGTAGACGGCCAGGTTGTTGCCCATGCCTGGCCCCATGCCGCAGTCGGCCACGATGGACATGCCCGCCGCGCGCGCTGCGCTGTCCAACGCGTGCTGCTGGCGCACGATCTCCGTGTTGCCGCCCAAGTCGCAGAATGAGACGCCGGCCGCGATGGCCGCGCGCGTCAAGGGCAGGTTGAAGTAGTAGGGCACGGCGCTGAGGATTACGTCGTGGCCGGCCAGCGTCCCTTGCACGGCCCGCAGGTCGCTCACGTCGATCTGGCGGGGAGTGACTATGGACTGACCGGTCAAGCGCGCAATGCGTTCGGCTGCGGCTGTGGCTACAGCCAGATCGGCGTCGGCC
>JBFYTD010000246.1:0-4540 GCA_041300885.1 Anaerolineae bacterium
AGTCCAGATCGCCCCAACGACTGACTCCGCCACCACTGGCGGTAATCAGCAGGCTGTAATGACCATTCGAAAGGGTGTGCACGTGCGGCGCGGGCGCGCCTTCGGCCGGCACAGCCCAAGGCAAGGCGATGACCGGCGTTAGCGAGCGCCGCGTGGGCGCCAGGTCATCCGGCTGAGGCTTCTCCAGCGGGACGTCTGCGGGCACACGCTCTTGCAGCAAGAGGTCCACGCTCTGCAGACGTGGATCAGAGTGGAAGCGCTGTACCATCACCCGGTCCTGACCCAACGGGGCATTCGACAGGTAGTTATCCAGCGCCACCAGGATCATGCCCTGGTGGTGCGCCATATACTCTTGCACGAGCGCGCGTTCTTGGCCGAGCGGCAGGCGGGCCGGCGTGAAGTCAACTGCTTCGTAAAGACCATAGACGCCAAGGGCGCCCAACTGGGTCAGGCGGGTCAGGTTTTCGGCGACCGCCTGGGGCTGGAAAGGCAGCGCCAGGAGTGAGGCATAGGGCGTGATCACCAGGTCTTCGGCCACGTTTCGCTTGAATCCCAGCCCCGGCACGCCGAAAGCACGGTACTGGTAATTCATATTGAGATCGAAGGCATAGTAACCCGACTCCGAGATGCCCCAGGGCACGCCCTTGCGCCGGCCATAGGCGATCTGTACCTCAACCGCCGCCGTCGCGCTTGCATGCAGCAGTGTGCCCACATAGCTGCGCATGAAGAGATCGGGCATCAGGTACTCGAACATGGTCGCGCTCCAGGAGAGGAGCGTCCGCATGCCGTCAACCCGGGTCATCGGCCGGCCCAGGTGCAGCCAATGGCTGCGCGGCACCTCATGTTTCGCCAGCGCTACCAGGCTGGCGATGCGCGCTTCTGAGGCCAGCAAATCGTAGAAGTTGCCGTCCAGCTTGCCGGCGGTGACGTTGTAGCCGATGTGGAACACCTGCCGCTGCGGTTCGAACAGGAAGCCGAAATCCATCTCGCGGAAATAGGCTTCGGCCAGGTCGTCAATCTGCTGCAGTCCCCCAAGCAGGTCTTGAGCCAAGTGCTGGGCCGCAGTCAGCTTCTCGTCGAGGGTTCGACACCAGGTGCGAGCCTCGTCGAGTTGAGGTGCGCCGGTTGACGCGGGTGGCAGCCGGTTCAGTCCTGCTTGCAGTTGCGCCAGGGCGGCGCGGGCGGCAGCGCACCTTTCCGGCATCTGGTCAAGAGTCCGATCGACCGGTAGCGCGTCGACCAGGGTGCGGTAAGACTCGCCGAGTTCAACCGGCACGCTGGAGTTTCTCAATAGTTGTGGAGGCCGCTCAAGCAGCAACAGCTCCGGCAAAAGCAGATTGAGAAAGCGCTGGAACGTAAAGAGCTGGTCGCTGATGCGACCGGCTGCGATGCGAAGGCCGCCTAGCGCAGCCGTACTCAGGGTCGCCGCGTTTTCCTCCACCAACCGGGTCAGCAGCAGTTCCAGGCGCTGCCATCCTGCGCCGGCCACGTACTCCAGGGCCGGCAACCAGGCGTCCTTGTCATCTCGAACGCTCAACACGCGCTCCCGTAGCTCCCTGGTCAGCACGCGGAGCTCCCCGGCTGCCGGGATATTTTTCGCCGTTTCCAGATCATACACGAACTCGTCCAGCAGAGCGAAGGTGTCGGCCACCCCTTCCCAGCGTTGCCAGCGCAGCACGGGCGTGGTCGGGATGCGCTGACAGGCCTGGCCGAGGATGCGCAGACAAGCTGCGAAGTTGCCACTATCAACCGTGGAAACGTAACGCTGCAACAGAGGCTCCAGGGTGCGGGTGTCGTACCAGTTCAGAAAGTGTCCCCGGAAGCGCTCCAGGCGCTCCAGGCTCTCGAAAGTCGAACGCAGACGGGATACGAGGACAGTGACGCCCATATAGCCCAGGTCATAGGCTGCCAGTGTGGAGAGCAGTAGGAGGCCGATATTGGTGGGAGAAGTATACGGGGCCACGATGCCGCGCGGCGATTCCTGGAAGTGATCGGGGGGCAGCCAGTGGTCCTCCGGGCCGACGAAGTCCTCGAAGAACAACCAGGTGCGCCGGGCCAGGCTGCGCAGGGCAGCCTTCTGCTCTGCCGTGAGGGGCTTAGGCGTCTGGCGAAGGGGCTGCCCGATGCGATACGCGACCTCAGGCGCCAGGGCCCAAGCGAGGAGCAACGGCAGCGCAAGCGGCAGGCGCCCCGGCTGCAGGACAGCCAGCAGCAGCGCGCAGGTTAGCGCAAAGAGCGGCGCGCTGGCCATTTGACCCCAGGTCCGCCGGCGGCTGCCAGCCTTGCCCTCCCCGCGGGCGGCCTTTGCCGCAGTCATCCATTCCAGCAGGTGCCGATGAGTGATCAGCACCCGCGCCAGGGTGGTAGCGATCGCACCGAGCATCTGCGCGGCTTCAAAGGGCAGAAAGGCCACAGCCAGCAGCCAACGCAACCCACCATCCTTGAGCGAACGCACCGATTGCCGCCAGCGCGTTCCGGTCAGGCCGGTCGCGATGGGTGTCACGCCGCCGATCAACGCCGGAATCGCCAGGGCCAGCAGAGCGACCGCGGTCCAAACCCAGGCCGCGCCGGGCAGGATCAGCCAGCCGGCGACGAGCAATAACAGCAGGGCCGGGGGCAGCACGCTGCTACGCAAGTTGTCCACCCGTTTCCCGGTGTCGATCAGGCCGACGCCGGCCGTGATTTCGTGCCGTTCGGCTCAGAGCCCGAGCGACCGTCCGACCGGCAGCAACCAGCGCAAGAGCTGCCAGTCACCGCGTGTCCAGCGGCGCTGCCGGCGCGTGTAGGTGAGATAGGACGGCGGGTAGTCTTCGTACAAGACGATGTCCGTCACCAGGCCGGCCCGCGCATGGATGCCCTCGAACAGATCGTGGCTGAGCAGCGTATTCTCGGGCACGCGACCGGCCAGGCTGGTCTCGAAGGCGTCAATAGCGTAAATGCCTTTGCCGATATAGCTGCCGCTGCCAAAGAGATCCTGGTAGACATTGGACACGGCGTTCGTGTAGAGATCCAGGCCGACATCGCCGGCGAAGATCCGGGTGAAGCGTGAGTAGTTGGCGCTGGCGGGCGTGATCTCGGTGCGCGGCTGCAACAGCCCGTAGCCATGCACCACCCGCCCGGAACGAGGATCGGCTTGGGCGTGGTTCAAGGGATGGGCCAGCGTGGCTACCAGCCGCCGGGCGCTGTCACGGCCCAGGATGGTATCGGCGTCCAGTGTGATCACGTACTTAACAAGGCGGAGCTGCTCGGCCTGGCCGATCGAAGATGTGATCGAAGTGTCGGTCGCGCCTCGCAGCCAGCGGTTCAGTTCGTGGAGTTTGCCGCGTTTGCGCTCCCAGCCGATCCAGCGCCCCTCTTGCGCGTTCCAGCGCCGCTCACGGTGGAACATACAGAACGGACCCCCTGGTGCGCCCAGTTCGCCGCCGTAACGCGCATTGAGCACGCCGATCCCCGCACGAGCCTGCTCGAGCAGGGCTGCGTCGCCCGGCAGATGCGGCTCGCGGGCATCGCCGAAGTCGGTCAGCAGCGCAAAGTAAAGGTTGTGATCGGGGTTGCGCAGATAGTGCTGCTCGATTTGCTGCACGAGCGAGGCGACCTCTGGTGCGCTGGTCAGCATCGCCGGCACCACCACCAATGTGCGGCAAGAGTCGGGGATCCCGTGCGCACCTTGTTCACCTGAAAGATTAAGCTTGGGCAGAATCCGGGGTGGCACAACCAGGGTGACCACCCAATCAACAAGGGCTACCACGGCCGCCAGTGCCGGCAGGAAAACCAGCGCAACGACCAGCACAGCGAGCCACGCCGAACCGCCCTGGGCGGCGGCGTAGACGGCGGCCGCGGCCAGCAGCACCAGTGTCAGCACGGCGATTGGGCCCAGGTAAACTAAGGCGGGATGCTTCAGGGCCGCACGCGCCAGGCTTGCTGCCGGCGAGGGCCGGTAGCCCAATCCCGCCTCAAGCGCCGCGCGCCCATCGTCCAGCAGGTAGTAGCCCACGTGTGCGGCCGGCTGCGCATCCAGCCCCGGCCACACCACCGCATCTGCCTGGCCCTCGTCGCTGCCCGACCGGTGCGCGGCGGGCGAGTCGGTCCAGGCTGCCTGCGCCAGGGCGTTCGCCATGCGCGCTACTTCCAGCTCGCCTTGGCCGGTGGCCAGGGCCAATTCTTCGATCACCTTGCGATACCGATTGCGCGTGGTGCGGTCCATTCCGGCGTACACGTCGGCCGGATCACTGCGCAAGATCTGTTCGACCCGGCTGACATGCTCGAAGAAGTCTACCCAATCGTAGGTGGCGATGGCGCGCAGGCTGGTGAAGCAATTGGCCACGATCTCATCGCCAGTCAGGGACCCAGACAGAGGCCGGGATGGAGGCTCATTTTTTTGAAGAGGATCTGCGACCGGTTGCGTCAGGTTGGTGATCTGACCGGCTGCTCGGGCCAGGGCCGCGAGGATGCTCAGACGCAGCATGATCGGCAAAGCCCACAGCTCGCCCGTTGTCAGCGGCCTGCTGTCCTGATAAAGCCAGACAAAGCGCTGCACCTG
>JBFYTD010000247.1:0-4538 GCA_041300885.1 Anaerolineae bacterium
GTGCGGGTGGCCGTAGCGGTGGGCGTCGCCGTTGACGTGGACGTCGCCAGCGCCGTCGGGGTCGGGGTAGGCGTGTGCGTCGCCAGCATCGTCGGCGTCGGCGTCGCAGTACGCGTGGCCGTCGGCGTCAGCGTGGACGTGGCGGTTGGCGTGCTGGTCACCGATGTGGTGGGCGTTGCCGTGGGCGTCGCCGTGCTGGTGGCGGTCGGCGTGCTGGTCACCGATGTGGTGGGCGTTGCCGTCGACGTCTGAGTAGCCGTGGGCGTCGCCGTGTTGGTGGCGGTCGGCGTGCTGGTCACCGACGTGGTGGGCGTTGCCGTGGGCGTCCAGGTGGCCGTAGGCGTTGGCGTGCGAGTTGGCGTGGCCGTCGCCGTCCACGTCGGAGTCCAGGTTGGCGTTGGCGTCCATGTAGGAATCCAGGTCGGCGTGGCCGTCGGCGTCCAGGTCGGCGGCGGGGGCGGCGGTGGAAGCAGCGACCAGTTGAAGAAGACCTCAGCCACGCCGGCGCGGTCGAAGTATTCCACCTCCACCGTGCGCATGCCAGCCTGCACGAAGCGATCCACTGTGAAGTCGGCGGCAGAGCCCTCCCGCCACGCGTCCAGGATGATGACGCCGTCGATCTTGACGCGCGCGCCGTCGTCCACCCGCAGGCCAAAGCGGTAGATAGCGCTGCTGGCGAAGAACACCTGCCGCGTCCAGCGCACGCTGAAGTTGTCGGCCGGCACGACGCCGGGCGCGGGGCTGCTGAAACCCCAGTTGAAGGCGATTTGAATGTCGTTGCGCACCATGGCCGGCGCTCCGCTCAGAGTGGGGTTGGCGAAATAGTCGCCGCGCCACTCGGTGAAGACCTGCGGCTGCGGCTCCCAGCCGAAGTCGATCACGGCCTCGCCGCTGCGCTCATAGTACTCGACGCGCAGGCTGTGCCAGCCGCCGGCCAAGGTGCGATCGGCCGTGACGCTGCGCACACTGCCGTCGCGCCATTCGTCGATGATCAGGCTGCCGTTGAGCCAGACGCGAACGCCGTCGTCCACCCGGGCCAGGAAGCGGTAGTGGCCCGGATCGAACCAGACGGTGCGGGTCCAGCGCGCGCTGAAATTATCAGCGGGAATGCCCGGCGCCGGGCTGCCGAAGCCCCAGTTGAAGCGTATGGCTGGGTCGATGCGCACCATGGCCGGCGCGCCTTGCAGGTTGGGGTTGGCGAAATACTCGCCCTGCCAGCCCGCCACGGGCACAGGTGTTGCCGTGGCCTGCGGCGCAGGCGTCCACGTGGGCCAGGGCGTCCAGGTCGGCAGCGGCGCGGGCGTCCACGTCGGCAATGGCGCGGGCGTCCACGTTGGCGCAGGCGGCAGCGGCGGGGGCCAGGGCGTCCAGGTCGGCGCTGGTGTGGGGGGAGGCGGCTGCGGCGTTGGGAACTGTACCACCGGCAATAGCGCCCAGTCGAAATTGAGCGCTACCAGCTCGGCCTGGTTGGCAACCCAACCCCACTGGTCAAACGCGCAGCAGATCAGCAGCCACTGGCCATCGGCTGTGCGTCCTTCCGGTCGCAGCACCGTGCCCATGGGCACGCCGCCGATCACCTGCTCGTTCAGGCCGGGTGCGGCGCGTACGTTGATCAGATCGGCCACAACGACAACTTCCCACGCTTGGTCGGGCGTGGGCGATGCCGTGGGAGTCGTTGCTGGCAGGACAGTCTGTCCCGGCGGCGCAGTCGCGTCCGCGGCGGGCGATGCAGTGGATGTGGGCGTGGCCACGACTACTACGGTGACAACGGTGGGGGCAGCGGTGGGGGTAGGAGGGGAGTCGAAGGCCAGCGACAGCAGGTTGTAGCCTGCCCAGCCGACCGCGACCACAAGGCCGGCCAGCAGCACAACCAGCAACGCGTAGAGCAGAGGTCTGTTGTTGGTCATGGATCACCGTTGTATTTCGTGAAGCGTGAAGCGTGAAGTGCGTCAGATGTAACCACGTATTACGGGTTACGAAATTTTCACGCCGCATGTTGTCGAAATGTTCAGCGCAGTGGGCCGTGAAACTTGACACAGGCGGCGTTGTTGGATAAGATAGTTAAGGTGTGACTAAACAATTTCCGAGGAAGTTTTATGGATGACCATAACTTGAATGAGGGCATGAGCGAAAGCGTGGAGATGTACTTGCTGCGCATCGCTCTGTTGCAGGACGAAGACCGGCCGGTGCCGATCTCGGCGCTGGCTGAGGAGCTGGCGGTATCGCCGGTGTCGGCCAATCAGATGTGTCGCAAGCTGGAGGAACGCGGTATGGTCCACTATGAGCCGTACAAGGGCGTCACGTTGACGCTGCACGGCGAGGCGGTGGCCATGCGGGTGCTGCGCCGCCGCCGCCTGTGGGAGGTCTTCCTGGCCGAGAAGTTGGGGCTGGAGCCGGGCCAGGCCGAGGAGATCGCCTGTCGCTTCGAGCATGTGACACCGGATGGGCTGGCAGAGCGGCTGGCCGGCTTTTTGGGCAACCCGACCCTCAGCCCGCAGCAGGAGCCGATCCCGCCCAGCATCGGCGCGGCCGTGCGCCGCCCGCGGTTGGCGCTGAACGCCCTGGGCATCGGCCAGCAGGCGCAGGTCTGCCAGATCACGGCGGAAGAGACCGTGCGCGATTACCTGCGCAGCCATGGCCTGGCGCCCGGCGCAGCCGTCAAAGTGCTGGCGGCCGCGGGGGACGGCGGGCTGTTGGTGGCGACAGGCGACGGGACGTTGATGCTGGCGGCCGACATCGTGCGGCTGATCGAGGTAACAGCTTTGCGGTCAACGACCCCGACCGTCGTCCAGCCAGGCCGTGCGCCCAACGAGTAACACCGTACCTGCGAGTAAAGCAACCTATTGTTGCGTCAATCATGATTTGAGGAGTTCGCATGTGAGCATGCGAACCCGGCACACTTGCACCTGCGGCGCACGTGCAGGTGCAAGTGTGCCTACTCCTCAAATGAGCGTTGACACGACACTATCACCATCGGAGGCATTGCATATGTTCAGTAAGCAGATCCTGCGCCTGGCCTTGCTGCTGGCGCTGGTGGCGATCCTTTCCGCCTGCGCCGGCCAGCCGGAGCTGATCCAGGGTCAGCCGGCCGGGGTAGCCACCCAAGCCGCGTCGTTGATCATTTACTCCGGTCGCAACGAGAACCTGGTCGGCCCACTGATCGAGCAGTTCAAGGCTGATACCGGCATCAATGCCCAGGTGCGCTACGGCGACACGGCCGAGATGGCGGCCACGATCCTGGAGGAGGGCAAGAACTCGCCGGCCGACGTCTTTTTCGGCCAGGATGCCGGCGCTTTAGGCGCGTTGGCTAAGGCGGGCCGGTTGGAGATCCTGCCGGACGCGCTGCTGCAACAGGTCGCCCCCCACTTCCGCGACGAGGCGGGTCGTTGGGTTGGCGCCAGCGGCCGGGCCAGAGTGCTGGTCCACAACACCGATCTGGTTCAGCCGGATGATCTGCCGCAGGACATCTGGGGCCTGACCGAGCCGCAGTGGCGGGGCAAGGTCGGCTGGGCGCCCAGCAACGGCAGCTTCCAGGCTTTCGTGACCGCGCTGCGGGTGCTGGAGGGCGACGAGGCGGCGCGGCGCTGGCTGGAGGCGATGATCGCCAACGACGTCAAGGTCTACGCTGGCAACTCGGCGATCGTGGAGGCCGTGGCCAGCGGCGAGATCAGCGTTGGGCTGGTCAACCACTACTATCTGTACCAGCACCTGGCCCAGAAGGACGCCAACGCGCCGCTGGCCAACTATTACTTCCCCGGCAGCGGCGCGGGGGCGCTCATCAACGTAGCCGGCGCCGGCATCGTGGACACCTCCCGGAACAAGACCGCCGCCGAGCGCTTCATTGCCTTTCTGCTCAGCCAGGAGGCGCAGCAGTACTTCGCCAGCCAGACCAACGAGTATCCCCTGGCAGGCCAGAACGTCAAGCTGCCCCCCGGCCTGTTGCCCCTGAGCGAGATCGCCACGCCGGCTATCGACCTGGGCAACCTTGACGATCTGCAAGGAACGCTGCTGTTGCTGCAAGCGGTGGGCGCGCTGAACTAGCACCTGCCATCGTCAGTTGCCAGGCGAACCGTGCCTGGGCATCCCAAGCGCAAATGCCACTGCTTGTTCCACCTCCGCCATACGCTCAACCGACAGAGTGGTGACTATTGCGCCGATCTTGGCCTTGGATACCGTCTGTAGGTTGTCCAGATTGATCGCAGAGGGAGCCAAGACGCCATCCTCCTCTGGTGAGAGTAAGACCTCGGTTGGAATGTCGCGCACGTTAGAGGTGATTGGCGCTACGGTGATACTTGTCAACAATGGAATGGCCGAGTTGCGAGTCAGGATCACCACCGGCCGGCGTTTGTCGGGTGGCGAGAAAGCGTACCAACGCACGTCACCGCGTCTCATGGCTGGCCCCAGGCTTGTTCAGCTTCCCACACGTCAAACTCGCCAGGCTCCACAGGCTTACGGGCATAGCCAGCGGCGTGTTTTCGTTCAAGTTCAGCGATGCGGATACGCTCCATAGCCTGTTGCAGGGCATCGCGGATGAAGGC